>DATDXK010000018.1:0-13235 GCA_035289345.1 Candidatus Nanoarchaeia archaeon | reverse complement strand
AAAAAATTTCGCTGGGTGTAAAACCCCGCCCTTTAGGGCGAAATTTTTGCATGCTAAAAATGCGTAGTTGAGAAACCGCCTCTTTTGAAACCTCGTCATTTATGGCGAGGTGAGGCGGTTTCACGCATTTTTATCATTTAGTTTATCTCATATTTTTTCAGTATTTCTGGAGTATTTCTGTTAGTATTTTCTTTTTGTCAATCCCATCAATATTTGTTTACCAAATTTAATTTGGAATAAATCCCTAAACTTCTAAACTCGTCCAACAGCAATTTGAAAGCATAACTCATTTCAATGTTAGAGACTTTGGCGTCTTCCCCGTACAGCGGAGAGATTGCCTTGCCATTCCTTCTTAAGTCATAATAACCCATCAGCCCTGATTGACTACAAACAGGGATCACTACTTTGTCAGAATCAAACCGCTCTTTTAACAGCAATGATGCCCCGTGAGCGATAAAGGTATCTTTTTCCATCTCACCCAAACGCAATCCGCCTTCTTTAGCTTTCCCTTCCGTCGGCTGCCGGGTCAATAACTGGATCGGGCCGCGGGCACGGGACTGCATTTTGTTAGCCACCATGTGGCGCAGCCGCAAATAATACATGTTGCCAACATAGATGTTAGCCAGCATTTGCTTTCCAGTGCGGCCGTCAAAAAATATTTCCGCCCCATCATCCCTGAAGCCCAGCTGCAACAATTCATTCCGCAAATCAGCTTCCGTTTCAGCCTCAAACAAGGTGCCATCCACAAACCGGCCGCTTAAAGCGCCGACTTTGCCGCCAATTAATTCCATCAAGTGGGAGATGGTCATCCTAGAGGATACACCGTGTGGAGTGAAAATCAAGTCTGGCAGAATTCCAGTGGCTGAGAACGGCAAGTCCTGTGGGGGAATTAAAATGCCCGTGACGCCTTTCTGCCCATGCCGGCTGGTAAACTTATCACCTATTTCCGGAACACGCTCTTCCCTTAACCGAACCTGAATCAGCTTATTTCCTTCTTCGTTCTCGGTAAGAACCACGAAGTCGGCAACTCCCTTCTCGCCATGCTTCAGTGCGATGGAACTTTCCCGGCGGATGGCCGCCGATAAGTTATATTCATCCAAGCTGCTTAAGAAGCGTGGAGGGCTGGTTCGGCCGATAACTACATCGCCCTCATCAACTTTAGATTCCGGGTAGACTATTCCATCCTCTTCCAGGAAACGGTAATCATGCTCGCTGCGATACCCTTTCACGTCCTTATCAGGAACAGATACTTCATCCACCAAACCGCCAGAATACCTTAATTCTTCCGCGCTTACCGGCCTGAAATAAGTGCTGCGCGCCAGTCCCCGTTCCACTGAAGCTTTATTTAAGATTACACCGTCTTCCATGTTGTACCCATCATAACACATTACGGCCACCACCATGTTCTGTCCGGAAGGGTGCTGCTCGTAATTAATTACGTCATGGATGCGCGTCTTAACTACCGGCAGCTGCGGATAATGCAGCAGGTTAGCATCCATGTCCATCCGCAAATAATAATTAGCGGCATAAAAGCCTAAGGCCTGCTTTTGGTTCTTGCTGCCGATAACGATCCTGGACGGTGGCGCCCGGTTGGCGAAAGGCACTAAGGAAGTAGTTATTCCGCACATTGAGCCCATCGTGACTTCTAGATGAGTATGGTCATTACTCAGCTCGTCAGTATTATAGGCAATTAAGGCATTCTCTTCTTCAGCAGCATCCAGGTATTCAATGACTCCCTGGCGTACTAAGTCCACCCAAGTGATTTCTCCGTTATGCAATTGCTCCAGATGCTTGTCAGTAAGCAACGGCTTGCTGTTCTTGACAATGATCAGCGGGCGGCGGGACCTTCCTTCATCCGTCAAAACATGGATGTCTTTGGCTTCTGCATCATAATAAACATTAACATCTTCCGGCAAGGAGCCTTTCCGCCTTAAATCCTTGAAATCTTCTACAAACTGCTGGTCGTCATTGACCACACCCAGATATTTTGAATTAATGTATAAATCAGCCATGTTAATTGGTTGGATTTTCCATAAAATTTTCCTTAATTTTGTTTTATCTCTTTTATTTTTTAATGATTTTATTTTTTATGAGTTAGACCAAATAGTTTTTATTTTTTCGATAACTTCCCCTTCCGATACATTTTGTGATAATGAGCAGAGCAGGGCTAGATTTTTTCTCAGGCCAATATTAGTTCCTTCTGGAGTTTCAATCGGGCAAAGCCGGCCTAAGTGCGTACAGTGCAAAGCTCTGGCTTCAAAATTTTCCTGAGAGGTTGACAAGGGGCTGGCAATTCTCTGCAGGTGAGAAATCATGTCTAAAT
Source organism: Candidatus Nanoarchaeia archaeon (assembly GCA_035289345.1). GTDB lineage: Archaea > Nanobdellota > Nanobdellia > Woesearchaeales > GW2011-AR9 > JAGVYX01. Next base: position 10,912 of record DATDXK010000018.1, on the reverse strand, counting down.
AATTAGTCCTGCTCATCCGCTGGGAAACTCCCTGCCGACCGCCAACCCATTCCCCGGTAGCCATGGAAGAATAAAGCCTGGAGGTCAGTAATTTATCGCGGATGATCACCTTGATGGAAGGCAATTTGCCCCTCTTGATGATGCGCTGGAAATTGTAGAGGATATCTCCCACTAGAACTTTAAAATTAACCCGGAACAGGTCTAGCAGCAAGTCACCGGCCATCCTGATCCGCTTATTCATGTAATGGTCCTTGTCATCAGCTTGCCGGCTGCCAGTGCTCACGTCAATCAGTTTCTTGAGCATCTTGCAGAGGTTCTTGGCTTTCTCCGCAGCAAAGCTAGAATCAATCCCTACATTAGGCAGCAGATATTTGTCTAGGATTTCTTTAGTCCTCTCCATCCGGATTTCTCTCACTTGAGCAATGCCAATTCGCTTGGCAATATAATCAATAGCTTCCTCCTGAGTCTTAATCTCAGTGAAATCGAATAAGTTTAGGATCACCTCTTCATAAGAGCCAGTCAAGGAGATGGCTTTCATGATCTCCTCATCCTTAACCATCCCTAAGGCTTTTAGAACAATTATCAGCGGCATTTGCTTGACCCGAGTAAAAGTCAAATAGTAAACACCATCTTTTTTCTTCTCCAATGAATGGGGTATCTTATAAGAGCCTTTGGCGGCAAAGTATCTTCCGGAACAGGTTCCATCTTTATTTTTCTCAACCACAAAATTATTGGCAGCTAAATCTTCTACATTTATAATGACCCGCTCCGTTCCATTAACGATGAAATATCCGCCCGGGTCAGCTGCATCCTCGCCGCGCTTGACTAATTCTTCACGGCTTAAATTACTTAGATTACAGTGCTTGCTCTTCAGCATGATCGGCATCTTGCCTATTTCAGCCACGAAATTCTCCCGCTGGACATCATTTACGTAGCTGCTTACTTCCAGAAAAATTGGCGCATGGTAAGATATCTTTCTTATCCTGGCTTCCATGGGAAAGATCGGGCGCTTGCTTCCGTCAGCCTCGGTTATCTCCGGCCTGCCGATGGTCAGCCGGCCGAACCGAATTTTGAATTTTTCAATATTGTGCGGGATGATGGTCGGCTCTGCTTCCTTATTTTCTTCGATAACTTCCTGCAGCCCACGTTCTAATAAATTATTGAAGGATTGGATATTGCTGTCTACAAACCTCTTCTCTTCAAAATATTTCTTAATTAATATGGATCTATCCTTAATCATGGCTTCATGTCTTTAATCTTTAATTTTTAATCCTGGCCTAGCCATCAATTACTATTCTATAATGGACTGCTAGGCCAGCAGTCTTGCTACTACGTTCAATCATGATCATATCCCCTATTTTTGGGTTAAGCTGGCGGATGGCCGGATCATCTTTTAGAATCTTGGGCGCTTCCTTTGCAGTGATAGAATATTTATCAAACAGCTTCTTTTTATCTGGATCCGACAGCTTGGTATGCCTAGGTACCAATAGATGTTTATTAAGGTCCATTTTTAATGATTATGAGCGGGCCGGACGAGACTTTCTCACTAACGCCTAAAGCCCAGTTAAGCTTTTAGCGCCAATATTTGAACTCGCGACCGCTTGATAGCTTCTGTTAAGAAGCTTCAGCAAATTCTGGATTTGCGATGCCTTCCTGACTTAAAAGTCAAGCGCTCTACCAAGCTGAGCTACCGGCCCACGGGGATATAAACGCCCTGGCCGGGACATTCCTGATATGCAATATCCATTCCACACCACTTTGAACCCGGGTCGAAGCCGTACTTTGTGAAATTACTTCACTTGACAGGGCTCCGTGCTAGGCCGAACTACACTACCAGGGCATCGTCAGATAGCTTACCTTCTACATCAATATTGTTATGTAGAGAATAGCCGACCATTTTTTTATTAAAACTGCGGTTTGTTTATAAATGTTATGGTGGTTTTGAAAAGTATGGTAGATGTAATGGTAATTTTGTTTTCAATATTGATTCCAAACTACCAATCAGGGCCTGGAAACTATTTTGCAGCCTTGGTGATTAAATATGCTATGCACAGTGGCATAATCAACATCAACATGGTTGTTTTCCAAATCTGCATCAAATAATTGCTCAATTCTAAACCAATACGGCGGCCTGAGATTATACACATTTAGGTTTACAATATATCCGGCCACAATCACGCCTTCCTCCAAAGTCATGGCGTTGGAACTAGAAGTAGTTAGTTCGTTTTCACCAGTCCTAAGGATCTCCGCGCCTTTGTATAAGAAGATTTCCACCAAAGAACACAGGCCTATATCGGTTGAATTAAGCTTACCTAAGCCAATCTCTCGCTCCTGAATCAAATCTTCATCAGAACTGTCCACAGCCATAGCATCATTGATTTATTTAGAAATATATTAATGTTGTTGAATATGCAGATAGAGTCGAATACAGATAGGGTCAAGAAAATTTAAGATAAGAAAATAGGAGAAGAAAAAAATTTCTTCTCCACTTAAGTCCCCCCACCCGGATTTGAACCGGGGATTTCCGCCGTTAAGTAACCTTGTCAAATAACGTCTCTCGGTCCCGGCTATCTAACCTTCATCCAAGGAAAATTCCAAAGTCCGGTAGTGAACTTATCTGTGGCTTGTCTAAAGAATCTTTAAACATACAGCCGAGCGTTCTAGCCGCTGAACTATGGAGGGGTTTTAGTCTTAGGATGAAATTTGTTTATTAAGGTTTTGGTCATTTCGGCTCTGTAGAAAGTGCAGTGGCCATCAATTTGCGAAGCATCTTCCGGTGCAAAATTACACTGGCTAGGGGGATATCCCTTACGGGGATGGCCGGTTATCAGCCTTAAGAAGCTAATGCTGAGCCCGACGGACACCGAGCATAGCGAGACTTTCTACAGAGCCGGTCATTTCGAGGTTAGAAAATCTTTTACACCACATCTCCCAGAACACCACCGGCTTCATCCAAAAATAAACCTGCAGCCACTTGCTCGTCTTAAGGCGCTGGCTATTTATTACTCGCTGGGTCAAAGACCACTTTTCCTGCAAGGTTCAACAGCCAGTAATAACCAGAAATCTATTTTTAGGATTTCCGTGTTTATTGGATGGAGCCTTTGAAATTGTAAAAAAGCAAAAATTGTTTGTATAAATCAAATCCGCATCGTCAGCTCTCCTCAACATTTTTATAGTTAAATCATCTTCAGGCTGCTGTTATGGCCCTGGAGTTCATTACTAGTCATTTATCTCTAAAAAGTTTTTTCGAAAATCTTGGCTTAAAGCTATCGTCGCTGGGATTGTCATCGCTGCTGCTTTTTTCCTGCGGCGAGGAAATCAAGCTAGTTAAAGCCGAAGATCCTCCACCAAGTAAAACTATTGAACGCTGCCTGGACTTGGATGGAGACCAGTTTTACGGCCAGGAGGAATGTGGAACTTTTGTTGATTGCCACGACCAAGATGCCAACAAATGGCAGATTCAGACGTTCTATCTTGATAACGACCAGGATGGTTACGGTTTCGGCTCGCCAGTGGAATTTTGCGCAGGATTCCGGCCAGAAGGCTTCTCTCGCAACAATGATGACTGTGATGATGCCAACCGCTACATCAACCAGGCCAGCAAAGAATTCTGCAATGGCCGCGATGACGACTGCAACATATTGACGGCTGACGGAGATTATGAGCTAGTTTTAAATTCTAAGCAGGAAGGCGTCTGCAAGCATTCCCTGCAGCGCTGCCTTAACAGCCGAATGCAGGACGATTACCACCTAGTAATTGATTATGAGCAGCTAGAACAATTATGCGATAATCTGGATAACGATTGCGATGGAGATATTGATGAAACTTGTGGAAAGATTGTTTTTCAGCATTATGATTCATCAACTGGAATATCTGCCATTAAAACCGTTGATTGGGATGGCAGCGGCCTCCTGCCGATAGTTTCCTCGGCTGAAAAAACTTATTTAGACCCCTCCTGGTCGCCGGACAGAAAAATGCTGGTTTACAGTAAATATCATCATCATCCTCGTGAAACAACCTTACAGCTTCACGATTTAAGCAGCCAGATTTCGCTACCAATTTCTAATCCGGTAGCCATCAATTCCAGCTGGTGCTCCAATGGCTTGATTATTTTTGTAAGAAATTATGAGCTTTGGAGCGTCAATCCGGCAGGTGGACCGGATAGCGAATTGCCGATCACTTTTCCTAAGGAAACCTATTCTGCCAGGCCGCTTAATTACCGCCCTTCTTGCTCGCCAGACAGCCGCCAGATCGCCTTCACTTCTGTTATTACCGAGAACCGCCTGTTTCCAGAAAGAACCAGCCAGTTGCATTACTTTATCAAAACTATTGACATCAATGGAGAAGTCAATAATGAAACTACCAGGATCATCACTGAACATTGGCCGCAGCAGAGAGATTTTCATAACCAAGCTACTTGGTCGCCTGATGGCCAATATTTAGTGATCTCTTCCGATCGGGAAGGGCCGAGAAACCAGGAATTATTTCTGGTAAACTATGCCAATTACAACGATAGCCTGGATGATTTGGAGAATATCGAAAGATTAACCGAGGATCTGGGCTCTTTCTCTGAACTTCCTGAACTGGCCACTTATGACGACCTTAGGCCTTGCCTTTCAGAGAACCAGCGTTATTTGGCGTTCATTTCAAAAAGAAAGGGAAACTGGCAGATTTACCGGATGCGCATGGCCGATAAAGCGATAATCCCTTTGACGGATGAAGATGGAGATGTGTTTAGTCTTGACTGTTATTGAGATTGGTATGATCCAGGGATGTTGTGTTGCTATAAAGGACAATCTTTCCATATTTAAATCCTGCACTTGCAGGTTAATCCCTACGATAATGCTCATGGCCTAATTCTTTCCTTTTCTTGATATGCGCCAGGTGCAGTGATTTTTCTTTTACAAATTTTTCCCGATCGAATTTATATTCCTCAATCATGGCGGAGATATGTTTCCCGCCCAGGAAATGGGGCATGATGACGTAAGTTGCCCCGGCATCATACAGCTTCATGGAATCGTCCAGCTGGTGGGAAACCATTATCGCCGTAATTTTTTTCCTGGCCCGAGCCAGGCGCTTAAGAATTAATAAATTAGTTTCTAAAGTAGGGATGGTGGAAATAACCATTTTTGTCCGGCCGAGGTCCAGCTCATTTAACATTTCCACATCGTCAGCATCGCCATATTTGCACTCGTGCCCATCCTTAGCCAGGTTAATTATTACATCCGGATCATAATCAATCACCAAAACAGTTTTGTTCATTTTTTCCAAGGAATCAAGAATGCTGAAGCCAATGCGGTTATAGCCTAATAAAATTACCTCATGCTGCTTTTTATGATGATATTTATGCTCGTCAACCTTGCTTCCTTTCCGCTCAAAGATGGTTAAGTACCTTTTCAGCCAGGCATAGATCCTGTCAGCATAAATTATCATGTAAGTTGAGCCGGTCATGGTTACCAGGCCAACCAGGATTACTAAAGAGAGAATTTCTTCCGTGACGTGCTGCAAATCCACAGCCAAAGCAATGAGAACAAATGAGAATTCACTGATCTGGGCTACTGTTAATCCTGTCATAAAGCTGTTTCGTTTAGTATAGCCCAAAATTCCCATCAGGATTAAAACTATCAAGGGGTTGCCGATAAACACAAATATGGAGAGGACAATGCCTGGCAGAATGTAATGGGAAACATTGCCAAAAACCAGCTGCGAGCCATGCAGCACAAAAAATAAAATCAGGAAAAAATCGCGCAAGGGCCGCATTTTAGAGCTGATTTCGTGCTGGTAGGGAGTCAGCGACAAGGCAATTCCTGCCAGCAGGGCTCCGGCTTCAATTGAAAAGTTGAAATAAACAAAGATTCCCGCAATGGCAAAACACCAGCTGATGGAAAACAACAATAAAAATTCCTGCGACCGGGCAATGATTTTGGTTAATTTTGGAAGGAGATAATTACCCAGCAGATATAGTATAACTGTGGCAGCAATCACCTTAATTAATGCTAAAAATATGGTTTCCCAAACATTCTGGCTACTGACATTTAATGATGAAACAAGCAGCAGGATAAAAATAGCAATCAGGTCTTGGACAATGAGCATCCCGGTAGCGATTCTTCCATACAATGATTCTAAATCATCCCGGTCGGAAAGAAGCTTCATAATAATTATAGTGCTGCTGAAAGCTAAGGCCAGAGAAATATAGACTGAAGCTACTGTCGGCAGCCCCAGCAGCTTGCAGATCACAAAACCGATGGCCGTGGTGAATACTACCTGGCCGATGCCCGTGATCAATGAAACTTTTCCCAAATCCTTGACAATCCGCGGATTTAAGTTCAAGCCAACAATGAACAGCAGGAATACGATGCCGATTTGGGCAAAAGTGGTTATAGCTGCAGTAGATTTTACCAGATCCAGAAAATAAGGCCCGGATAGTATCCCGGTAACAATGTAGCCGACAATTAACGGCTGCTTAAGCAGCTTAGCTAGCCCTGAAACAACTATTGCCATGATAAACAGCAAGGTTAATTCAATAAATATGCTAGTTGCCATATTTTACGCTAAAACCAATACCTGCAGCCGCTGAGAAGCATCATCTGGTCTAAACCTCTTTTTGATAGTAATTCTGTCCTTTATAATCTTTTTTTTACAGTAATTTGTTTGATAGTGATAGATACGTTTTGGTATATAAAATTATAGGCTAGGGCAAATAAATAATTCAAATGATTGAAGTGATTTTGATTAAAGAAAAATATTTGTTGTTGATAAGATTTTAAGGATTAGAATATAAAAATTCTTTCACAAATGGAGCCAGAACTTTCTTAGCCCGGTCGCTAACCGCCTTAATTGCCGCCAAATCGACATACTGAATGGGGGAATCACGGTCCGCCAGGTAAGCACCAAATTCATTGGTCAACAATCTTTTAGCCAGAGTATTACACATCGTAGGCTCGTTAGCAATAGCGGCCACCGCATCTTTCTCTTTCTGTGAGCGATGATTGATCACCAGTTGAGCTAGATCGGAATCCTCAGATAAAGTTGGCGCGATTTCCTCAAGTTGTGAAGCTAATACTACGTAGGTTCGCGGGGCCCTGAAATTTAAGCTGCCAGTCCTAGCCAGCTCTATGATTTGGTCCACGGAACAGGCTACATAGGCAAAGAATAGATTTTTCTTGGTTTTACTACCGGTAGAATCCCTTTTAAAAACTAAGTTCTGGCTTAAGAGGCTGCCCACTCTGGCGCCATATTCCTTAAACCAAGGTAGATCACTTGCCCTTAGATAAGTCATGGTATAACTGCCCAGCAGTCTTATTTATAAAGATTACTGGTATTAATTGTAATTTTTCTCCAAAGCTTAAAATTTCATAACCTTGATAAACTAATTTTAAGCCAACTATTAAAAAATGGAATTTATTAGCATTTTAACTGCTCTGCTGCTGGGCCTGTTCAGCGGCCTGATCACCGGCATAACTCCCGGCATCCATGTCAACTTAGTTACGGTGCTGCTGCTGTCTTTCTCTTCCTTATTGCTGCAGATAACTTCTCCGCTAGTATTGGCAGCATATATCATTAGCCTGGCGATAACCCATACCTTTCTTGACACACTGCCAAGCATTTATCTTGGCGCACCAGATGAAGGAAAGGCCTTGTCCGTACTGCCGGGGCATAGATTATTGCATCAGGGACTAGGCCACCAGGCGATTGCTTATACCTTGATTGGCTCTTTTGGCAGTCTACTCCTTTCCATCATCTTGTTTCCATTATTTGTAGTAAGCATGAATTTAATTGCTCCCGTTATTGAAGACTGGATCGGTTTCCTGTTAATAGCTATTATGGCTTATATGATTCTCAAAGAAAAAAATAAAAAATTGAATTCGCTGGCCGTGTTTTTACTTTCTGGCATCCTGGGCTTGTTAGTTCTTTCGGGAATTCCCAACCTTACCCAGCCTTTATTCCCTCTGCTTTCCGGACTATTTGGCTGTTCCATTTTGCTGCTAAGCTTGCTGCAAAAAGCAATTATTCCTCCACAAGCTACCGGTTCACAACTAATCATCTCCACTAAAAATATGGCCAAATCAGTTTCTGCGGCTACCGGAGTAGGATTTCTGGCAGCCTTTCTTCCCGGTTTTGGCTCGTCACAAGCAGCCATCGTGGCTACCAACGTAGTGGGAGATCTGGGCGATGAAGGCTTCTTATCGTTAGTAGGAGGGATTAACACCGCCAACATGCTGATTAGCATTGGCACGATCTATGCCTTAGATAAAGCCCGCAATGGAGCCATCGTAGCTGTTAGTCAATTACTGGAGCAGGTTAATCTTAACGAAGTGCTGTTATTTCTAGCGGTAGCCTTGGTTGCCGGAGGGTTATCGGTGGTCTTAACGCTAAATCTTTCCAGAATTTTTTCTAAATATATTGCCAAAGTTAATTATCGAAGGCTGGTTATTTTAATTATTGGCTTTATTACGCTGTTAACTTTCTATTTTGACGGGATTATCGGCTTGCAGATTTTGCTTACGGCAACAGCTCTTGGTTTAGTTGCTTCCCATTTAGGCGTGGGCAAGAATCATTTGATGGGCTGCTTGATTGTGCCGGTGATATTGTATTTTGTGATCTGAGGCAGATAATGAGGCTAGCGTATGGAATTTTACGAAGTTCGATTTTTCCCTCGATTTCCTCGTGAGGATTTTCCCTCGTGAGGATTTTCCCTCGTGAGCGAAGCGAACAGAGCTGGAAAATCCGATAGAGCTGAAATCAGAGCTGGAAACCCGAGAAAATCCGCAGATTTTCTGGGCGCCAAAAACCGCAGTTTTTGAGCGAATCGAATCTGAGTGAAGCAATTTTGAGGGGGGGTTTGCCCTTTAGGGGAGAGGCTCAAAATTGCGTAACCGTAAAATTCCTCAGACTGTCCCACAATTACCAAAAACGTATACTGACGACGCCTTCCAACCACTAATTCTGCAAAATCGCTCGTGCCAAAATACAAAATCATGCTTCCGGCGAAGAGCGCAAATGAATTATGGGACAGTCTGTCCTGTTAAACTCCCTGAACGAAGTGAAAGTGCAACGGGGTGCGAACCGTAGTGAGCAAGTTTTTGCGTTGCCGAGACTTTAGGGGCTAATGTAGTTTTTTATTACTTTATTTCTGATCAATCTCTGTGTAGCAGACTAAATTTAAATCGTTAGGGGGGGAGTTCCGTTTAGAGTCTTCCGTTATGCGTCGCCGTTGATACAATCGAGAAAATGTCTTTTTCTTCTTTTAATGCTTGAAGTACATTCTTGAACATAAATGCTCCCTCAAATCCTGTTTTTTCTTCAATGCTTAGAAGCTCAATAATGTGGCCAATGAATTCTACTGAGTGTTCTCCGTATTTGTTTAAAGAGTCATATCTCTTCAATTTTCCAGGGATTGTAAACTTTAACTCGCATTTTTGCTGTTCTGCTTTGTTTTTGAATGGCTGAATTTTGTCGTACATAGAGAACAGGTAATTTATGAACTCTAGTGTTAAATCTCGATCATGCTCTTTTTTGATGAGTAAGTCTATTACCCAATGGATATGTTTTGGTGTCCTAACTACTCTTTTAGTGAATTTATCTTTGTACTTTACAACTATATCCAGCTCTGGATTCTTCCCTTTAGAACCCTGAAAAACGCCGATAATTGCTCCATCTTGTAGGTGGAATTCTTTGAAGGCTTGAACTTTCTCTTTATTTTTTGGTTTCCATTCAAGAACCATAAGAACGAGAATCAGAAAACCTTATAAAATAGTTATGTATATTACTATTTATTAACCAATATTAGTAAAGAGAGGGTAAAATGGGAAAAGTTCCACTGAATATCACTGTTGATAAGGAAGTTCTAGACAAATTTAAAGATCTCTGTGAAAATAACGATATGAAGGTTTCTACAAAGATAAATACTCTGATGAAAGAATGGGTTGAAGGTAACGGCAAATGAAAACAACTCATAAAATAATAATTGGCGACTCTTTAGAAAGGCTAAAAGAGATCCCAGATGAAAGCGTAGATTTGGTTTTCGCTGATCCGCCCTACAATATGTCTAAGAAGAAAGGACTAGGATGGAAATACAGCAAACATGTGACTATGCAAGAAGGATGGGATATTTTTACTAAAGATGAATTTTTTCAATTTAATGTAAAATGGATAAAAGAGTGTATGAGGGTATTAAAGCATGGCGGTAGCTTGTGGGTGTGTGGTTCTTTTCATAACATCTATCAATTAGGTCATATTATCCAGAACTTTACGGATCTGAAAGTAAATAATCATGTTGTTTGGTTTAAGCCCAATGCCCAGCCGAATATTACTTGTAGATTCTTTACAGAAAGCGCCGAGCATCTTATTTGGGCTTCCAAAAATAGGAATGGGATGAAATGGACATTTAATTATGAAGATACCAAAAATCAGATTTACGACGATATAAACCCTAAAGGAAAGCAAACAAGAAATGTCTGGAGCATTCCATTAACGCCCAAAAAAGAAAAGTGGGCTGGAGAACATCCAACACAGAAGCCAGAAGAATTACTAAGAAGGATAATCTTAGCTTGTACTAAGCCCGGAGAGATAGTTTTAGATCCGTTTGTAGGGTCTGGTACGACTTCTGCGGTTGCATTAGCTATGGGAAGAAATTCTGTAGGGATAGAAAAAGAGGAAAAATATCTTAAAGTTATTGAGAAGAGGTTGAAGCCAGCGCAGAAAAAAATAGGTGAAGAGGTAGAGTTGCAAATTCTTAAATAAAATATATCCTGGTGCGAAAGTTTTTCTTTTTTTTATGCAAAAAATTTCGCTGGGTGTAAAACCCCGCCCTTTAGGGCGAAATTTTTGCATGCTAAAAATGCGTAGTTGAGAAACCGCCTCTTTTGAAACCTCGTCATTTATGGCGAGGTGAGGCGGTTTCACGCATTTT
>DATDXK010000017.1:0-5757 GCA_035289345.1 Candidatus Nanoarchaeia archaeon | reverse complement strand
ATGATAAAAATGCGTGAAACCGCCTCACCTCGCCATAAATGACGAGGTTTCAAAAGAGGCGGTTTCTCAACTACGCATTTTTAGCATGCAAAAATTTCGCCCTAAAGGGTGGGGTTTTACACCCAGCGAAATTTTTTGCATCAGAAAATTCACTCCATTGCCGATTCCTTCAGAAACTTTTTCACATCTCTCCAGCCGATATCCGTCCTGTAATGCAGATTATTTCCTTCGATGCTGAGGTGAGCAATAGCAGAATAGGCTCTCTGCCGGGCTTCTAGAATATTCTCACCATCGGCTACAACACTAAACAGTCTGCCGCCATTAGCATAAAATTGTTCATTTCTCAGCTCAATCCCGGCGCCAAACAAAGTTATGCCCTCCATTTTCAGCACTTCCTCTACACCATAAATTTTTTTCCCTTTTACTGGAGAATAATCATTAGGATAGCCTCGGGAAGCTCCCACAATGCAAAGCCTGGTTTGGTTATCTTGCTTAATTTCTAATTCTCCCAGTTTTCCTTCTAAACAAGCCCTAACCACATCAACATAATCCGTTTCCAGGGATGGTAAAACCGCCTGGCATTCCGGGTCACCCCATCTGGCGTTATACTCAATATTGATTGGTTTTCCATCAACAACAATCCCGCCTAGATACAGAATCCCAAGGTACGGAACTTCTTCTGCTGCCATTCCATCTATCGCTTTAGAGATAAAATTTTCCTCAATTTCGCTGGAAAGGCCATTAGTTGCTTTTGCCGGTGAAATTGCTCCCATCCCGCCGGTCTGGCCACCTTCATCAAAGTTAAAGACAGCTTTATTATCTTGGGCCGATTTAAATGCTCGGTAAGTTTGGCCATCGCTGATGGTATAATAAGAAAATTCTTCGCCAATTAAACCATCTTCAACCAGAAAAACCATCCCAGCCTGATTTGGAAAATGTTTCATCTGCCCGATATTTCTAACTGCTTCATCCAAGCTGGTTGATTTTAGAGCGCCTTTGCCGGAACATAAGCCAGCAGCTTTGGTATAAAGCAATTTGGCAGGCTCTTGGCTATACAATTCAGTTACATATTTTATACCGTCTTCTGCAGAATCAAAATATCTGAACTTTGGAGAAGGTATCTGGTGCCTCAGCATAAATTCCCTGGACCATTTTTTGTCCCACTCAATCCTCGCGGCCATTTTGGTGGGGCCAAAAGCCTGAAAGCCCTGCTCTTGCAGCAGATCCACTGTTCCGGAAGCCAGGGCATCATCTTGAGCCACATCAACCAAATCCGGCCGGTATTTTCTGGCCATACTCAAAATAGAGAATGGATCTGTTAAGGAGCAGCCCTTATCAATTAAAACTTCTTTTTTTCTTAGGTAAGCAATGAAATCGTTTCCCGGTGCGACAATTACCCTGCTTACTTGAGAGCTTTTTTCATAAGCCTGCGAAAGGGCATGCTCTCTGGCTCCGCTGCCGACCACCATAACAGATAGATGTTGAGCCATAATCAAATAAGGGAGATAATCTTAATAAATTATTTAGTGGTCCAACAACAACAAACATGATAGCCGATAGCAGCCACTAGCTAATCAATTACCTTATACCCGTGCCCAATTATATATGACTTAACCTCCAGCAAAAACAGTTTTCTTGCTGAGAGATATTCCTGATAATTTACTGCGCTATAATTGCCTAGGACTCCAAAGACCGTTTCTGCCCTTTCCTGGTTAGCACTAAACCTAGTGGTAAAGAAGACTCTGCCTCGCTGGGCATCCTTTCCAACAACCTTAACTAATCCAACTTGACCATTAACATCCTTGATCTTAATCAGTTCTAGTATCACCATCTCTTACCGCCATTGCTTAATTACCGTCTCTTAAATCATCGTTAATTTTACTTCTCCCTACGCACTGCTTCCACTAATTGATGCGAATCTATCTCTCCGGAAGCAGCATTGACCTTAACATTGGCAAATTTTAAGGATTTGGTGACAAAAGTAAAGTTCCACTGGGTTTTCCCTAAAAAGTTCTGCAGCACCACGAAGCCATCGCCCAGGCTGTCCTGAGGAAACAAGGAAGCCAGGTTCTGTTGGCAAGCTTTAGCTGCTTGCTCAAAATCAGTAGCTACAGCTTCCAATTCCAGCCGTTCTACTGTGCTGGTTTCGGCCTTAAAGACATCATCTTCCTGCTTGATCATGAAGGAGCGTTCTGCGGGCAGGAAGACAGTTATTTTCTGCGGCGATGGGTTAAAATAACCGATTTCCCAGGCCGTTTTCTGCTGCAACTGTGTAGAAACAGAACTAAAAAAATGCGATAAATACCCTTCTTGGTGAGCCGCCCGCCATTTTTTGAAAATAGCGCTCTTTACCAATGATTGATGAAGACCCTGCAGGTTCATGCATATTCCCTCCAAGTGTAATTGCATTTAGCACATCTAAAAAAGCGCGTTTCTGGCTCATCAGCTCCCCTAGTTTGCTGAGTCCAGTAATAAGCAATAGCATGGCCGCATTTCTCGCATTTGATTTTAACCTTAGGATTGGTTTCTACGGCTTCCATAACCTCAATTTTCCTGGGCCCCTGCACTTTCTCCTTAATTTCCGCTAATGATTCACCTTCAATTCCCTTGCTAAAGCCGCAGCTGCAATAGAGCGCCTTTTTTCCAGCTTTTTCTTTCGGCTTGAGGATAGAACCACATTTTGGGCAAAACATGTGAGCTAGAATTTTGCCTACTCTTTAAATAATTTGCCTATTTTAGGGGCTGTGGGGCAGTAAAGTAGTAGTATTATTAAAAATACGTATCCAAAGCTGAGTTCTCTAGCGTTAGTTTCCAACAGCCTTCTGTTTTGAAACAGAACCGAGGCTTTTACGACTAATAAGCCAAGCTTTATCCATAACCAAGTGTATGAAAGAATGCTGAAAAATATATTTTTCTTTTAGTTATTATTTAAGGTGTGGAAAACTATAAAAAAGCAATTGTCTTTCTTCAACAAGCGGCAAAGGATGGTTTTTCAGTCCCACAACCTAATATTAAGAGCTTCCTCCAATAAACACCGAAATCCTAAAAATAGATTTCCGGTTATTACTTGCTGTTGGATATTGCAGGAAAAGTGGTCTTTGACCCGGCGAGTAATAAATAGCCAGCGCCTTAAGACGAGCGATAATGTGCCGTTAAAATTGCCTGTGACAAGGGGCAGCTCCATCCGGGAATGTCACAGTTCAGGCTTAGAAGCGCTGAGGGAGTGGCTGTGGCGTTTATTTTTGGATAAAGCCTTATTTTTGCATGAGATTATAAACCCCTAGCAGGGCTCAGCGAACTGAACCCTGCTGGGGAAAAAGAGGTGATAGATGTTTAATTACCATATTAATGGAGCTTATATTTAAATCTTATGGCTTATTTTTTATTTTCAAGTAGTGAAGTGAGATAATCCCTTTGTATTGTTTACTTGGCGGTGATTAAACAGTTGTCTTCCGAGGATGATTTTCTAATCCGATACTTTTTTATAATAAAAAAATAGATACTTTATTTATGAATAAGTCATTGAATAAAGTTGTTACTTTAATCATATTAACATTGCTATCCTGTCTATGGCTATCCTCCTCCGTAGCAATGCTGTTGGAAGGTTCGGTTTATAATTCAAATTTAGAGTTAGAGAAAGACGTCTTTATTGAAATTAATACCATTCCAGCACAAAAAATTCTGGCTAAAGAAGGAAAATATTCCTTAGAGCTGCCACCGGGAGAATATACCTTAACAGCCAGAAAAGGCTTTAATGAAATTATTGAAAGCCTGACCGTTATTGATAATGGCCATTTTGTGCTAGATTTATTTTTATTGCCAGATTTAACAGAAGAAAGCCGCTTGTTGAAAGAAGCCCAGGAAGAATTAGCCCTGGAAGACTTATCCATTCCAATACCTGTCTGGAGTTATGTTCTTACCAGCATAATTTTCTTGATTTTATTTGCCAGGTTCTTTAAGTTAAGAAAAAAATATGGCTCCTTGCGCCAATTCCGGGCCAAAGTAAAAGAAGAAAGCGCTAAAATGGTAGAAAATAACCCGCAGTATTTAGAACAGGCCTTAGAACTAATTAAGAACCATGACGGCCGAATTCATCAGAAAACGCTGCGCCAAGAGCTGCTGCACCTGTCAGAAGCCAAGGTTAGTTTAATTGTTTCTGAATTGGAACACAAAGGGCTGGTGGAGAGGTTCAAGAAGGGGCGGGGAAATATTATCATCTTAAAATAATTTGACCACTACGGGGTAACTATTTTTAACAAACATTTATAAATAAAGGGCTTATTTCAGATAATATAGATCAGTTCAGAATCATATAGTAAAAGACCAAAATAATTTAAAAAAGGTAAAACAAAAATGACTAACAACAATGATAATTGGATATTTCAATTTAACACTTTTGAAAAAGCAGTTCCTGGCGGGAGGATTTACGCCAAAAGGAGATCACACTTAAATCGAGTGAACCAGGATCTCTTACGCCAAACTGGACACATTGCTTACGAGTCCAGTGATTTTAAGCTTTCTGAAAGAAACAGCCCGGGAACAATAGAAACGGCTTTCCTAGATCAGGAAGGCTTAATTTATTTTGATGGCACCAAAGATGGAAAACTAATTTTCCAGCCGGAACAATTAATCAGTCATCGAGACCAGTTTATTAAGTACACTAGTGGATTAAACTTAAACGCTTCAGGAATAGCTCAACTGATCATTAATGGGCTAGAGCAGGGCGATTATTACATTGGCCAGCCATCCAGCTTAGATTCTGATAAATACCAACACGCCTCACAGCTAGGAATATCACCCTCAGAGCTGAGATAAACAGGAGATAAACTAAAAACATGGCTTACTATCTCGTTAAAGGCATTATTACTAAAATAAGCCTTGCTGCATTGGCTGCTGTATCGCTGGGCAGCTGTGCCACTTCACAAAGAACTGTTTCCGAGCAGCAGCGTCTTTACCTGCACAATACTCTATCCAGAACTCTGCCTGGGGGTTATGTTGCTGATGAATCTACTGTCAATTACCTGATTCCTGTAGCTGGCGCATTGGCAGGAACCTTTCTGTATCAAGGAACTGCCAATGGCTGCTTTGCCAGAGGCGATTTTAACGCCTTTTGGAAAAATGAACATTCTGAGCTAGTTAATTTGGAAAAAGTGCTGCGCTTGGCAGACCAAAATAAGGATAAAAATGTAACCAGTGAGGAAGCGCGGGAATTCCACCGGAAGTTTTGCCAAACCTACAAGAACAAAGAAAAAGAGATTAGAATCTAGATCTCTACGGCAGTTATAAATTAATTATAGCCTCTAAGAACATGACCACCACCGATTGGCGCAACTCCAGCATCAAAATGTATCATCAGCCAATAAAAACTACCCCCAATCAACTCTGTCAAACTGTTGATAGCAGGCTAAGTTTTGTCAGCGAATTCGATCCCTGGGTGTATCTGGTGGAAAGAAAAGGACAACAGCATATCCTGAAATTTTCAGACCTTTCGGCCGGGCACAGAAGAGAACCGATTAATTTTGAGATAAAGCTGCTAAATAAAGCCCATTCAGTGCTGGGCATCACTCATCTGCTGGAAGATTACAGTGCCAGAGGAGAACAAACCGGAATTTATGCTATACTCAAGGAATTCTTCCCAGGGAGTGAGCTTTACAACCATGATTATGACCCCAGAAATTACCGCAGCCAAGGGTTTAGCAACGGGTATCGGCACCTTTCCAGCCTGCCGCCATGCTTTAAGTTGCAGGTTTCAGAAAC
>DATDXK010000016.1:0-4798 GCA_035289345.1 Candidatus Nanoarchaeia archaeon | reverse complement strand
GCCCAGTAGCCGCCAATATAGCCGTTAAACCAGATCAGCCTGGCTCGCGCATAATGCGGCTGCCTGGTTTCGCCGGAAATCACCGGTCTGGTTTCAACTTTTCTTTGCAGCAGAGTTCCTGATTGGTTTAATCTTTTAACCAAGGACTCCCGGTCCTTCTCTGGAAACCTTTCTGTGCTAGCTAACCGTTTGGATAGCAGCACATTCTCTTTTACGTTAATTTTAATCTGCTCCATAAACCGGGAATAATTAATCTGAAATTGAACCAATTTATCCTTGATAGCTTGGGATAATTGCCTGCCATATATTTCTGGTTCTAAGACGATTACCCCTATACCGCAACGGCCATTGATGGGCTTGGTGATCAGGCAGCCGTATTTATCTAGCATTTCCAGAACTTGTTGTGCGTTAAATTGTCGATCAATTAACACAGTTTCAGGCATGTTTAAGCCTTCAATATCTTTAAGCAGGACATATTGAGCCAGTTTATTTCCGGTGAGGTATTCTAAGCCTGGCTGGTTAATCATTTTGCTGACGACCATTTCTTTCCGTTCATTATCATCTGGCAGGTAAACTTTTGGTTCACTGTCCTTCGCCAGGTAAAGGTATTTTGATAATCCCAACAGGAGATCAAATCCTTCCAGCGGACCACAGATTTTTCCCAGTTCCTGAAGGCTAATTTTGTTTTGTTCAAGAAGCAAAGGAGTGTAAACAATAGTCAGGCCATGCCGCTTTTTTAGGAAGTGATGGTTGATGATTCCGTCTTTATCGCCAGATAATTCGATAAAATAAGGATGGACCAGAATTCTTCCACCATTAAAGGTTCTGCTGATCTGCTCAATTATTTTTAAGTTTGGGTTTTTGCCTAGGCTCTGCAGCCCCCGGTAGCCGCTCATTTCACCGTTAACTTCTAAAGTTACCAGGTTTCCAGAATCCCTTTCTATGACTACATCCAAACCCAGACGCTGCATGCTCCCCAAATCTGGTGCAGTTTTATCTGGCGCTGTTGGTTTTAACCTTCCAGTTAATCGGTTTATGATTACGTCCAGCATCTTAAAATTTCTTCCGCCCTTAGGGCATCATTCAAATTGATCACACCTTTAACAAATTTTTCCTGGTCATCCAGCCCGATGCGCGGGCAGGCCGTATTGACCCAGGTTTCAATGAAGGGAAAATTTTCCAATTGGTTGAAAGAAATATTGTTGTCAATGAAATAAAATAATTTTTTATCAGGAAACTTTTTTTCTAATTCTAAAGCCGGCTTGAACTGCTCCTGCCCTGGCTTGACCGTGATGATAATCCCTATTTTCCTGGCGGTTAAGAATTTCATCAAGGAGCTCTTATAGCGGTTAAGGATTACGGCAACGTCAGTTTCATTGACGATAAACAGCCGATTGGCAATTGGATCATTAACGATAACTTCCTTTTTAACGTTAGAATTTTTCTGGACAAATACCAAGGCTAGGGGATGAAACTTACCGTCGCCAATGTACAGGTAGGCATCAACTGCAGCTAATTCCTGGCCCGCCAGATTGAGGGAATGGCGGTAATTGTCGCATCCCAGCAATTGTGAAACAGCGCTGGTACGATCCGGTCGGGAGGTGATGATTTCAATGTTATGTTCTTGCAGTTGTTTTTTTACGTTTTCTAATTTGCTGACAAATTGCACGGAGGCATATAACCCGATTTTTCGATAATTCTTCTGTTTAAGATATTCCAACGCTTCTGGACATAATTCTACTTTTCGGGTATATTCTGCCTCAATAAACAGTACTTCCATCTTACCATCCTTCCTTCTTGATAAATTTGTTATGCCCCCAGCAAATCAGCAAGTCTACGCCCAGCCGCTGCAAACCTAAAGGGATGTCGCAAGCGCCAAAATTTGAACCAAGCCAAATCAGGACCCTGACGCCAATTTTTGATAAGTCCCTTTCAATTTCTTCAGCATAAGGCTTCATTCCGTCCGGCAGCTGGATACAAACTGTCTTAGCCTTAGTTTGCCTAATCTTCTGCACTGCTTGTTCCAAATTGATAAAATATAAGGTCATGGCTTTAAGGCATTAATTAGTCTTCAACAGATTTATTTTCTCTCTTAGCTTCTGAAAAGCCTGCGCTTCCAGAAGTTGCAGCTCCATTACAGAAAGTTTTAACTTTTCCGCGATCTGGTTAGGGCCTTTCCCACCATAATAAGATGCTCTGATAATCAATTCCTGCAGGGGCGGCAAAGTCGCTAGCAATTGGTCTAGTCCTCCAGCTAGTTCTTCTCGCTGAAGAAGCTCGGTCATCAATTGTTCATGGCCGTAGCTGGCCAGCTTGGTGGTGGTTCTGCTATCTTTACAGTCAGCTGCCGGAAGTTGCCTGCTCATCAGGTTTTTTAGCTGAGGAGCAACATAAGATACAAACGCTCCATCCTTAGTTGGCTCATATTTCCCTAAGGCTTGGATTATTTCCAAAGCTCCGTCCTGGGCTAAATCATCTATGGAAACGGTTCTTTCTGTTTTTGTTTTAGGATGATAATTGTCATGAAGGTCATCATGGTTGCCCATTGTTTCCTGGGCCAACACGTTAAGGTAAGGCATAAGCAGGCTTATGACCTGCCGGGCAATTTTTTTTTGCTGTCCAGTGCGCAAATCAACAGTTACCATCGTTCCAGTAATTCTCCCCAAGCGGTAAATAATTTCTTTCCCGTTGGCGCTGGTTACTTGTTCAGAGTATTCTTTAGCTAACTCGTTAACTGTTGTTTCCCAACTGGTTTCTTTTGCCATTATTAGACCTTAAACTGAGTAAACCACTCAGATTCATCAGGCTCTGTCCTAAATATCCTACTCTACAGAGCCAATTCATCAGTAACCTTTTTATAGTCTTTTTTTATATACTTTACTGAGAAAAAAAGCAATATGATTTAAGTTGCCAAGATCGGCCGTCTTATGGATAAATGCCTTATGGATAAATATATCTGGAATATCATCAATCAGTTTAAGGAACTCAGGACTGCCAGGCTAAGCAGGATAGCTAGTTATTTAATTTCTACAGGAATTACTGCTCATCATCTCACCCTCTTATCTCTTCTCTGTGGGATTCTGGCAGCTTATTTTTTTCTGGCCAACTGGTGGCTGCTGGCTTTGTTTGGCGTATTGCATTTAATCTTTGATGGCCTAGATGGGGTAGTAGCCAGATTGGCCACAGAAACCACCGCTGGAAAATATTTTGACTTGGCTGCTGACAGCATTACGGCAATTTTAATCCTAATCAAGATGGGCTGGAATTTTAATGATTATTTTTCTTATGTTGTAGCTGGCTTGTATACGTTGTCCTTATTGTTCTACTTTATGGCTAGATTAACCACTGTTTTTATCCCTGTAAGGACGCTGATTTTACTGTCAGCTATCATTTCTACGCTGCCTCTGTTTGATTCTCCGTCATTGTTTGTAATTACAGCAGCTTATCTGATAACCGGCATTTGTTCGCTGTATGCCTTAGCGCGGCAATTACAATTGGCTCTACCCAAGTGGTTGACAAATAAGTGAAGTAATAGTTGATTATTGCCAAAATCAAAAATAAAAAAGAAAAAACTGCCTTAGAAAGCATCAAAAAAGATTAACTTAGAACTTCTTGTGCTTAGCGTAACAGTCTCTGCAATAGACTGGTCGGTCTTTTGACGGCTTAAATGGTACTTCACATTCATTTTTGCAATCAGCACAAACTGCTTTGTGCATTTCTCTTGGGCCTTGGCTTCCGTTAAAGCCTCGTCTTTTAAAATCCATTGTTTTTTATGCTCCGGCACTTATTTAACCTGTGCTTAAGCTTAATATTGGCTAGTTCTTTATAAAGTTTACTTAGATTTTTTTTAAATTAGCTCTTGCGCTATACATATTAAGCCTTCTCTTGGAAACCAGCATGAAAGTTTAGATTACAGCTTAGATGGATTGATTTTTAATAAATAACCAAGATAATTTGTCAGAACATGCAGCAGTGGGCTGATAGCCAGCAGGATCAGCGCTACCTCCGCTGGTGGAACATAAACAAAGAATCCCAATACCAACCCGCCAATCACAAAATCAAGCTGGTCGAAGGGAATCCAGGATTTTCCGGGAGCCAGGCCAGCTTTTCTCTTATAATAGCTTTTTAACAAGTCTCCTGACAAGGCGCCGAAGCCCATTAAAAATCCCAGCAATAATGAAAAATCATTATAATCTATCAAAGCTAGCTTTTGCCAGCCAGAGGCATGAATCAGCTTCTGCAGGCTAAAAATGATTCCGCCAACGATCGTTCCGGCAATCAATCCCCGCCAGGTTTTATGTTCTCCAAATATCTTTTTATTAATTGCTTTATCTCTAACTGGAAACCAGCGGAACAGAATTGGCGCCATGTTGGCAAAATAGGCTGGAAGAAAAAAAAATAATGATTTCAAGACCAGTTCTAATAACATAACTTCCTTAAAGATAGAGATGTTTAAATGTTTAACTATCTGAAGTATTACTCGGTTTGGAAATGTATTTATAAGAGTTAATTACAACAAGGTGGTTATGTTGTTTTTAAATAAATTTTTTAAAAGTGTTAAAACGCAGATTAAAAATAAAATTTCCATAACACAGAACCTTGATTTTCCTGAGGGAATAATTGGATTATTAAAAGATAAAACTGATAAAGGTGTCGATTTTTTATGCAAAAAATTTCGCTGGGTGTAAAACCCCGCCCTTTAGGGCGAAATTTTTGCATGCTAAAAATGCGTAGTTGAGAAACCGCCTCTTTTGAAACCTCGTCATTTATGGCGAGGTGAGGCGGTTTCACGCATTTT
>DATDXK010000015.1:0-13886 GCA_035289345.1 Candidatus Nanoarchaeia archaeon | reverse complement strand
ACGGCTACACTGTTTTCTGCACGAACTGCGGTATAAGGAGAAAATCATCTAATAATAAAAATTACGCTAATTATATAGATGAGCGGGCAGCATGTGCAGAAAAAGCAAAAATGCAGGAAGGAGCATCATAAACTCTAGTAAGTAATTAAAGATCAGAGTTTATTTTGGCAACCAAAATCTTTATAAAAAACATCTCATTTAATTTAGTTATGCCACCGTCGCATACACAGTAAACAAGTTTACTGGTCGCGCCGATGTCATTCGTAAAACTCATGCCACCGTCGCATAACTCGGTATTGCGCAGGTCTTGAAAACCTGTCCCTTGTGGATTCCCGGTTCAAAGCAGGGTGCGGAAAACTGCAGCCTAGGAAAATCCGGGCGGTGGCGTTTTTATTTTTTTAGTTTATTTGCTGTTCTCAACAGCAGCCCAGATTTAGCTCTGGGCGACATCGTTGGCAGCAATACCTTTAACATTCTTTTTATCTTAGGAATCACCAGTTTGATAAAACCAATTTCCATTAACCCTGCGATTCTGGCAACCGATGGGATGGTCATGATTGTCGCCAGTTTATTCTTTTTAGTGTTCGCTACCAAAAATGGAAAAATAGTGCGAAAGGAAGAGATAGTGCTGCTAGCGTGCTATATTGCCTATTTTGCGTATTTGCTGTGAAGATTGTGAATAAAATAAATCAACAATGGCAATTATAGCTATAATAATCAAAAAAATGCCCTCCATTCGTAATTAATAGCAAATCTCGTTAATTATGAAATATTCTGGAGATTTGCTAGTATAGAGGACTTTGATTAACCACTTTTTCCAGGGGTTCCTCAAAGTAATCTATTAGTGGTTTGAACAAATATGATGGGTTATTCAAACCCCTCTATAATAAATCGCAGGGCATAATGTTCCATTATTTCTGTAATATACTATGACATCATCCAGTTCAAACCTTAATCTTAATTGGTCTTCATGAGCCATACAACTCCAAAAATTTTTGGGAAGTTCTGTTAATGCTAAACTGTTTAGCCAGCTGCAACCCTGGTTGAGCTAATTTGGAATAATTATTAGCTGAATTGGGCTGATTATTTGTTAGAGCCTCAATTATTGCTGCTGATAATTCTTCCACCGCTGCTGGCTTGGTTAAGATAGCTGAGTTAAAAAAGACCTCTCTTAGTTCGGGAAGGTCTGAAGTGATTACCAGCGTGCCGCAAGCCAGGCATTCCAACAGGCAGGAGGGGTTTCCTTCCGTGCCTTCCAAATGAGGGTAAGGGAAAACAGCCAGATCGGCTAAATTAACATAATCTTCTATTTTAACTTCATCCAGGATGAATTGCACTGTTGTACTAAGGCCTAATTTCTTTATCAGGGGAAGATATTTTTCCAGCGCCTGCTCTTTGTTGCGTGGGATAAGAATCAGCTTTACTAGTGGCAAATTCCTGATTACCGCAGGCATCGCTTTCAGCAAGCAATCAGTGCCTTTAATTTCCCACAGGGAGCCATAATGCAGAACTATTTTATCCTGGCTGTAACCATATTTTTTCTTAAGCACATTCTTGTCCTGGGGCTTGAACTTCTGCAGATCGATGAACGAAGGTATTACTTTTATTTTGTGATGGTTAACTCCACGGCTAATTAGCTTGGCGAGGTGAGCCTGCGTAGGTACAGTAATCCAGTCCGCAAAATTAAGCAGCCAATATTGGGTATCGCCCAGCCAGCTTAGCAGCCAGCTTCCTTTCTTGGCGAGGATATTTCTTTTAATGGGGTAAGATTTTAAGGTGTGGATAACTTTCGCCTTTTTGGCGAAGAGCCACTTAGCCAATAGGCTTCTAAGAACCAGGACTGGGGAAGCGCTGAACCCGTGGATAATCGAGAACTGCTGCTGCCGGTGCAGTTTTCTAAACGCTAACGGAAAAGAAAGAAGCTTGTTGTATAAAGATATTTTTCTTAGGCTCTTAATTCTGCAGATAGTTATTCCATTAACTTTTTCTAATGGCGGCAAGTTATCTTTGTTTCTGGTGATTATAACTACGCTTCTTGGTTCGCTGGCAATATTTTGGTCTGCAGCCAGATGTTCAGCTAAGTTGATAGTAGTTAAGGTCAATGATTCGTTTTTTTCCTTCATTAAGCCGGAAACTAGGATAGCAATATGCATGGCTTAAACTTGGAATGAGAGCCTATTTAAGATTATTGAAACGTGGAGTATTCCACCGCACCATTTATTCCACTACTCTATTGGGCGGTGGTTTGCAAGCAAACCACTTATTTATCGGTGTGGAATACTTGCGTGCTCAAAATTAGGCTAGGGTGAGCGAACAGGCCACTGGTCTATTTGATCGGTGGCCCCCGGCTTATTTTGACATAAGCTAAACAATTATGAAATAAGAGCATCTGCAGTAGGCAGCATCATTTTTTAAAAGCCCAGCTGCTTCCTTAATTCCTCCTGCAGATAACTTTTATCATAAATCTTTCTGCCTCTGAATACTTGATGCAGCTCTCCGCCAAACCCCCTCTTAAAGAAAGAGATTTGCTTTCTTTTTTCATCAAAATCCTGCAGCAGCTGAAAACTGGGGAATTGGTTGCTGGTGTCATACAACTCAATATTCTTAGAGCATAGATGCTGCAAAGCATTCCATTGCACTAGATGGCCTATGGGCAGGTCAACAGAAGGGTGAGTTGCAGCTGAACCGTACAGGGCATAATTCTTATAAACATAAAACAAGCCGTATCCAATAGCTTCTCCAGCAAGATTGCTTACTTCAGCTAGAAAGGCATTTCCATCTTTGATAGCATCATGCATTATCCAGAAGTTTTCATCCGGCCTGGTTTTTCTTCCAGCGTCCAGATGATGCAGTTCTTTATACTTGAGAAATATCTCTCGAGTAATATTGCTTTGGTCATAAATAGAGAACCTTACCTTATCAGCATAATTTTGGAGAATATGCCGGTAGGTTTTCCGCGCATTTTTCTTGATCTCTTCAAACGTGGAAAGTGTTACGATTTTGGTTACCGTATCAGTAATGAGAAAATCAAAGTCCAATAAGTAATTGTACTTTAGTTTTAATAGTCTGCTTTTACTAAGCGGAGTAATTTCCATAAGCAATTCCTTACAATCTTCTTCCTTGGCTATTCTATCTATTTCTGCCAGGCCTATGCTTAACAGCTTATTCTTGAAATCATCAGTATCAGAATTTCTGAAACAAGGCTGCGGTGTAGGATTGCAGCCATAAAGAAAAATATTTTTATCGTTAATGGTTTGCCTGATTAAGGGAAAAATAGCTAAAATTTCTTCACCGTTTTTAATGAAAAACGATTTGTTGACGGGGTTAGCGCTGGGCTTATACCACAGAGCAAAATCCATATAATTGATGGTATGCCAGAACCAGGCATCATCTGATTTTAAGCAGAACTCATCCCAAATTTTAGCATCTTCAGGACGATAAGGTTTGATTTCCATGTTTTATTCTTAATTTTATTCTTAATAGTTCTGGTTTCTAATTTAAAATTTGATTAGGATTCATAGTTTAAGTGCTATTGATAGTTTAATTCTAATACCTTTTTCCTGACAATCCTTTCTTTTTAACAGCCTATTTCATTAAAACAGCCCTTTAGAGAGCCCTTGGTCAATCTGGATCGTTGTTCCTGTAATTTCTTTAGCTAAATCTGAGGCTAAGAAGGCCGCCAGATAGCCGATATCCTCAATAGAGCTAAATTTTTTTCCTGGCAGTGAAGAAGTGACTTCCTGCTCTACCTGTTCAATGGTTTTGCCTTCTTTTTCAGCTTTGCTCTGCATTAATTGGATCGCCCGATCAGTCTTGAAGGCCCCGGGGCAGATATTGTTGATGGTTATGCCGAAAGGGTACAATTCTTTAGATATGGATTTAGCTAGGCTGACAACTGCCGAGCGGAAGACATTAGACAGCAGCAGATGCTCTTCCGGTTCCTTAACTGACAACGAAGAGATATTGATAATCCTGCCCCAGCCCTGTTTTTTCATCAAAGGAATCAATAATTGGTATAATTCAAGCACGTATAATAGTACCGAGCGATGGGCGCTAGTCCAGTCCTGATCATTCAAATCAAAAAATCTTCCCGGTTTTGGGCCGCCGGAATTAACGATCAGGATATCAATCAGCTTAAAATGGTTAACTGCCTGCTGCACAGCCATTCTAACCTGTTCTAAGGATGACAAATCGGCGGCGATAGGCAAAACTTCAACCACAAATTTAGACCTGATAGATTCAGCAGCCTGTTCTAATTGCTGTCGATTTCTGGCGCAGAGAACTAACTTAGCCCCTTCAGCTGCCAGTTGTTTAGCTATCCCGTAGCCAATTCCCTTGCTACTTCCTCCGACAAAGGCCACTTTATCTTTTAATTTTAAATCCATTAATAGATCTCCGCCTTAAAGTTATATCTTGATGTATCCGGCTGGCCATCTTTTTCTTTATCCCGCTTCCCAAGGCCTGTTCTAAATAATTCATTTTATCAATTACCTTGTTTACATCAGCAATTAAGATCGCATGCTGGTCATCAGGGTATTTTTCCTGCGCATTTTCTTTTACATAAAAAAAGATATCTGACGGTGCGAAGGCTACAGATAGATATAGCACATCCTGGTCGGAACAATGCAAGCCAAAAGCAATTTCCTTGCCGGTAAGGTCTTTCAAGCGGCCAATGGCTTTCAAATTGGTATCTTCCAAATCATGAGACAGCTGAGTGTGAATTAGTTTGATATTCTCGAACAGTTTGCTTAAGATAAGAATTTCCTCTTCATCAGAAACGCCGGTGGAAACAAAAACCAACCTGCCTGAGTTTTGCATCTCGGTCTGCAGGTCAGGATCCTGGTTATAGATGCTCAACAATTTCCAGAAATCAGCCCCCTTTTGATTTAAAAACGGAATCAGGTCTTTATCCCCGACGGCAAAACCAATCTGTTTATTATGCTGATGGGCAAAATCGATGGCCTGCGGATAAAATTCTGGTCGAAGCGGCCCGCCCCAGTCTTTGACACGTTCGTAAAATTCCGGCTTGGGAATCTGAAAGGTAATGGCCTCTGCTTTGGTAGCCGTCAGCTGTTTAAGGAAAGCCCAGGCTCTGGCTTCACTGCCTTTATGATTTAAGCCTATTTCTGCAATAAACATTTATCTTTTTTAATTAAGGTTATTTATAAATTATCTGAAAGCAAGTACCAAATTTTCTGGCGAACATTTTGCCTGCATGGCTGATTTTCAGTTTAGCAATCTTTTTAAATCGATTATTACTGCCAGTTGTTACGACGACTGTTGTTAACTGCTGCTGTATTCGGGATTATATTTTAACGGAGATGATCGTGAAATGATTAATAATCAAAAAGTTTTGGCGGTAATCCCGGCCAGAGGCGGAAGCAAGGGCGTACCACGCAAGAATATTAAATTGCTGTGCGGGAAACCATTAGTGGCCTGGAGCATTGAGGCAGGAAAAAATTCCAGGTATGTGGACAAAATTATCGTTTCCACTGAAGACATCGAGATTGCTGAAATCTCTAAAAAATATTCAGCCGAAGTGCCTTTTTTTCGGCCGGCAGAACTGGCTACTGATACTGCTTTACCGGCTGAAGCCCTGCTGCACGCCCTGAATTATCTTGAAAAAAAGGGAGAGTATTATGATTATATTGTCCAGCTGGACCCCACTTCTCCCTTGAGAACTGCTGAAGATATTGATCGGGCGTTGGAGATGCTGCTAAATAATCCAGCTGCCAACTCAATTGTAGGGATGGCTAAGCCCGAATCTGCACATCCAGATTTCATTGTCAGCCTGAGCGCAACAGGGATAATCAAGCCGTTAGGCAGCGGATTGGGCATTGGAACTAATGCTCCGGCTAAAATGAGGCAGGAGTTAGGCGAGTTATATTTTCCGGAAGGGACGGTTTATATCAGCGATGTTCCAACTTTCAAGATTAAAAAAAGTTTTTATCATGAATCTACCATGGCTTACCCGGTAGAAAGGTATAAGCAGTTCGAGATTGACGAAGAGATGGATTTTGTGGTGGTGGAAGCCTTAATGAAATCAAAATTTCATCGGCGGGAAGCTTTGCCAAAATGGGTTTCTACAACAGGGGTTGACCTATGGGAAAGAGCTAAAAGAATAATTCCCGGCGGGAATCAGCTGCTTTCAAAACGCCCGGAAACATTCCTGCCTAACCTCTGGCCCACTTATTACCAGAAAGCCAAAGGAGTGGAAGTCTGGGATTTGGACAACAATAAGCTTATCGACATGTCTTACAGCGGGATCGGAGCTTGCATTCTTGGCTATGCTGATGATGATGTAAATAATGCTGTTAAGCAGGCTATTGATAATGGCTCCATGTGCACGTTAAATTCTTATGAGGAAGTGGAATTGACTGAATTATTATTGAAGCTTCATCCCTGGGCCGGGATGGCTCGTTATGCCAGATCTGGTGGGGAAGCGATGAGCATTGCGGTGCGGATCGCCCGAGCTTTCACTGGAAAGGAGAAGGTAGCTTTTTGCGGATACCATGGCTGGCATGATTGGTATCTGGCGGCCAATTTAGCTGATGACAAAAATCTGGACGGGCATCTGCTTCCAGGATTGGACCCTAAAGGAGTTCCCCGATCATTGAAAGGAACAGCTCTCCCTTTTGAATACAATAACCTGGAAAAGCTTAAGGAAATTGTCAAAACCGATGAGGTGGGGGTAATCGTCCTTGAAACCATCAAGCATAAAGAGCCAACGACGGAATTTCTAGCTGGGGTGCGAAAAATAGCTACGGAAATTGGAGCCGTTCTGATCCTAGATGAAATAACTGTTGGGTGGAGAATCAATCTGGGCGGAGCTTATGAAAAGTATGGACTACAGCCGGACATGGTGGTTTATGCCAAGGCCATAAGTAACGGCTATCCGATGGCCGCAATTATCGGAAAAAGGGAAGTCATGGATGCTGCTCAAGGCAGTTTCATCAGCAGCACTTCCTGGACCGAACGGATTGGCTTTGTGGCGGCCTTGGCCACGATCAGAAAAATGATGCAGAACAACGTTGCCGGACATTTGACTCATATCGGCAAATTAATTAGTAAGGGCTGGCTGGCTCTGGCTGAGAAGCATTCCTTGGATATTGAAGTGGTAGGCATCCCCCCTCTAACCACGTTTAATTTTAAATATGCTGGCAGCCAGGCTCTCCATACGCTGTTTAATCAAGAGATGTTAAGATGCGGTTATTTAACTACCAAAAGCGTCTATGTTTGTTATGCCCACACTGAACAAATTGTGGAAAATTATCTTAAGGCTGTGGATGAAGTTTTTGCGATCATTCAATCGGCATTAGAAAATAATGAAGTGCACAGCAAATTGCTGGGCCCAGTAGCTTACAGCGGCTTTAAAAGATTAAATTGAAAGTAGGCCCTTAACCTAACACTGGGACAAAAAAAAGTGCTGTCCTTTAAGCGTATCAAACGGGCAATCAACTTAAAAAATAATGGTGCAAATAAATTATCTTAACAAATTCCGTTTGGACTCAAAACTAGTCCTGGTCTCTGGCGGATTAGGATTGATCGGCCGGGAAACTAGCCTGGCCTTGGCCCAGGCCGGAGCCAGAGTAATTATTTTAGATATCTATGAGCCTAAAGGTTTATCTTTTGAAAAAGAATGCCGGGCAAATAACCTGATGGTAACTTTTTGCAAATTTGATATCACTGATTTAGACCAGTTGGCAGCTAATATCGAGGCCTTAATAAAACAGTATGGGTTGATTGAAGTTTGGATCAATGCAGCTTACCCGCGAACTGCAGATTGGCAACAGGCTGGATTAAATATTGATTCCTGGCGAAAAAATATTGATCTGCAGCTTAATTCGACTTGCATTTCAACCATTAAGGTAGCAGAAACAATGGTGCAGAACAAGGTTAAGGGAACAATAATTAACTTCGGCTCGATTTATGGAGTAGTTGGCCCCGATGTGGGCCTTTATTCAAATTCAGGCTTGATTTTACCGCCGGCTTATGCGGCCATTAAGGGCGGCATAATTAATTTTACCCGTTATGCCGCTTCCTATTTTGGCAAAAATGGCATCAGAGTTAATACTATCTGTCCTGGCGGGGTAGAAAACAATTATGGGGAAGAGTTTGTTCTCCGCTATTCTGGCCGAACTCCGTTAAAAAGAATGGCTAAGCCGGAAGAGGTCGCTTCAGCGGTGTTGTTCCTGGCTTCAGAAGCAGCTTCTTATATTACCGGCATAACATTAATGGTTGATGGAGGATGGACCTGCATTTAGGGGTTTAATTATGGTTGGATGCAGGAGGAGATTGAACTAAATTCAGCAGAAAACAAAACATGGAAAACAGATTTTCTTCCTGGGAAAAGCCAGTAGTGGAGCATGGCCAATTAACTAGATGGAACTGGCTGGTGCAATACCCGGAACTGTTTGATCTGGGAGAAAAAGTAGATATCGGCTCCTTCACTTACATCAATGCAAAATATAGAGTTACGCTGGAAGATAACGTGCAAATTGGCAGCCATTGCTCAATTTATTCTGTCTCCACTATTGATAATAAGCAGGGGCCGGTGCTGATCCAAAAGAATGCTGCCGTTGGCAGCCACAGCACGATTATGCCTGGAGTGTCAATTGGAAAAAATTCAATAGTTGGCGCCCATTCTTTTGTAAACAAAGATATCCCAGATAACGTAATCGCTGTCGGGGTGCCGGCAAAAGTGGTTAAGGCCATCGACAACCGGCCGAAAGATAACCATAACTATGATAAAAATGATAATTGTAATTATAATTGTAATGATAATTATGATTATAATAATAAGGGCAATAGTAGCCATCATAACAGCAGCATTGACAGCAGCATAAAAATACCGCTGGCAAAGCCATTTATTACCGAGAATGCTCTTCCAGCCTTAAGTGAAGTGTTAAAATCAGGGATACTGAGCTTAGGCCCGAATGTTAAACAATTTGAGCAGCAGTTCGCTCAACTGATTGGAACAAAATATGCTGTGGCGGTAAATTCGGGAACTTCCGGCCTGCACCTGTGTATCAAGGCTTTAGGCCTGGGCCCGGGAGATGAAGTGATAACTTCTCCCTTCTCCTTTATTGCTTCTGCCAATTGCATCGTTTATGAGCAGGCTCTGCCGGTCTTTGTTGATGTTGAAGAAGAAACTTTTAACCTGGATCCGGCTCTAATCGAGAAAGCGATAACTCCACGGACTAAAGCTATCTTAATTCCCCACATCTTTGGCCAGTGTGGAAATTTAACAGCGATAATGAGCATCGCCAAGAGGCATAATCTTAAAGTGATTGAAGATTCCTGTGAGTCTATCACTGCTGCCCATCGTGGGAAAAAATTAGGGACTTTCGGCGAAGCTGCAGTATTCGCCTTCTATCCTAACAAGCAGATGACTACCGGCGAGGGCGGAATGATTGTTACCGACCAGGAAGTGATTCATGATTACTGCCGCAGCGCTGCCAACCAGGGAAGAGATGGAAACCAGCAGCAGGTAGTCCATAATATTATTGGATATAATTACCGGCTGGATGAATTAAGCGCTGCTTTAGGCCTTACTCAGTTGGATGGTATTAACCAGTTTATCGAGCTTAGAAGAACGGTGGCTAAGCATTATTTGGAATTGTTAAACTGTGTGGAGGGAATTGTCCTACCAAAAATCAGGGCTGATAATACCCACAGTTGGTTCGTGTTTCCAGTAAGAGTTAAGGAAACCAGTCGTGATTTGCTGATAAAAAAACTAGCTGATCGAGGCATTCAAAGCAAAGCTTATTTTTCTCCCGCGATTCATTTGCAGCCAGCCTACAAAAATAAGTTTAGCTATCAAGAAGGGCAATTTCCAGTAGCAGAGAAATTAAGCCGAAGCACCTTGATCCTGCCATTCTATACGCAGATGGCCAGAGATGAAGTAGAGATGGTGGTGAAAGAGTTAACTGCAGCCCTTAAGGAGATCAAGGAAAGTGATGTATAAAGATGGAAGGAACAATTTGAGAAAGTGAGGCGCAATGATGGAAAAAACAATTATCAAAGAGATAAATTATTTTTTTAAAGATAAGACAATCTTAGTTACCGGCGGCATAGGTTCAGTAGGAGAATCAATCGTCCGAGCTTTGCTGGCCCTTTCACCGGCTAAGATCAGGGTCTTGGATAACCGGGAGACAGAACTGGTTTACGCCAGGAAAAAATTCAGCCGGCAGGATAATGTCAGATTTTTTTATGGTGACGTCCGTGAAAAAGAGCGGCTGTTGAAAGCTACGCAGGACGTGGACATTATTTACCATGCCGCGGCCTTAAAGCACGTTCTTCCTTCCGAATATGACCCTTATGAGGTTATAAAAACGAATGTCCATGGAACGCAAAATGTTATTGAGGCGGCCATCGCCAATAATGTCGGCTGTGTTATCTTGATCTCTACTGACAAGGCCGTTAATCCCTGCAGCGTGATGGGCACAACCAAGCTGCTGGCTGAACGGCTGATAGCTTCCATGGCCCATCATAAGGGGAAATCCAGCACCAAATTTGCGGCCGTGCGTTTCGGCAATGTTCTGGGCTCCAGAGGCTCAGTGCTGGAAATATGGGACCGATTGCTGCAGGAAGGAAAAAAGATTTCCATCACCGATCAGCAGATGACCCGCTTTTTCATGAGCACTGACGATTGTGTCCAGCTAATTTTTCAGGCTACTCTGCTGGCCAATGAAGGAGAAACTTTTATTTTTAAAATGAATTCAGTTAACATGGGCGATCTGGCCGATGCTTACCTTAGCCATCATGGGCAATCACCGGACAATTATGAAATCATCGGCAAAAGCCCGTGGGAAAAAGACCATGAGAAATTGTTTTTTGAAGAAGAGCGCGAGCACATGCTGGAAAGCCAGGATTTTTTCATCCGCCTGCCTCTAGTTGATAAGTTTGGCAGCTTGGTTGACAAGTCCAGCAGCTATTATCAGGATTTTTTGAAAAAAGGCTTTATGCCACTGAAGCAGAATCAAGCCCTGTTTTCCAATGACCCAGCAATAATGCTGCAGAAGGACGAGATTAACAGCAAGTTATTAAGCAGATCTTATCCAAAAGGGAAAAATTGAATCCAGGAAAACTGCCCTAACTAATTTAACTACAAATAAACTCCCTAACTACCGTTCGGACTCTGGGATCCAAAAGAAACTTTGGCCTCTTAATTCCAGCCCTGACTAATTTAGTCTCTTTTAGTTTCTTCTTCATTTATAAATTCTAAAATTATAAATTTTAATCTTCAATAAGAGTTCTAAACCAAATCTTCTCTCCGAACCAATTCATCATTTAGCAGCGCTCGCTTAAGTTGCCGCCCAATCACAAACCCGATATCCTTCGGAGCAATACCGGTTCCTGGACGCTTGAAATCCAGATCAGCTCTGCTCAAAACGGATCCGGCAGGAAGTGTTCTGGTGGTTACAACGCTTCGCCGGAAAATGGGAATCATGTTCTGCTCTTTAGCTGTAAGAACCCGCTGATACGAGCCTAAACTGGACCTAATGGCATGCGTTCCATCAACAATCGCTTTCAGTTCTACTGGGTCTGCTGAAATGCCGTGATCCCACCCTTCCAAGCGATGGTCGGTGGTAAAATGCTTTTCAATCAGGCATGCTCCCTTGGCCGCGGCGGCCAGTGGGACAAATACGCCCGGAGTATTATCTGAAAATCCGATCGGGTAAGCAAAATTGGCCCTCAGCATCTCGATATTATTAATGTTAAGGCCTTCACCAGCACGAAACGCAGCTTCATCTTCTCCAGCAACTCCTGCACGCGGCGAATTCTGGTTAGAATTGTCCGGATAAACGGACACACAATGCAAAATAACCAGCTGTTGATTATGCTTGGTGATCACCGCCACAGCTTCGGCAATCTCTGCCAAGGTAGAAAGGCCCGTTGACAAGACAATAGGCTTTCCTTTCTTAGCCAGATATTCCAAGAACGGTAAATTATTTACATCCATCGAGGCAACTTTGATGAACTCCAGGCCTAACTCATCCACAAAGAAATCGGCTTCCTTCTCGCTAAATACGCTCGTTCCAAACATAATTCCTTTAAGGTCACAATACTTCTTAAGTTCGCGGTAAGTGTCAAGCGGCAAGGCATAAGCATCGATATCGTGTTCCAGGGCCGCATTATTATGGTAAACGCCTCGTGAGAACAAGCTGTTCTTAGACCAGGATTGAAATTTGGCGCAATCAGCCCCGGCAGCAATGGCTGCATCAATCATTTTCTTAGCTAGTTCTAAATTGCCATTATGGTTCGCTCCAATCTCGGCAATAATAAACGGCCGCCCAAAATTATTAAGCTCATATCTCCCAATAAAGACGCTGCTAACTTTCGTTGCGGCGCCAGCAGGAGCATTTAATTTGCAAGTATTCATAGTTTCACCTCTAAAACTTAACTTTAGTTCTAAATATTTCTTAGATTCAACTGAAATCGCTCGAAAGTCACGCTCATCCTTCATCCATACTTCTAAAACTACATCAATGCATTTCTGGGAAGGCAAACTATTTAACAAAGAGGCTACCACTCCATAGTCCAGGCGATCTTGTAATTCTTCTGAGCGAAAGCCAATCGGCAGATGCTCGCCGCGTAAAGGCAGAGTTGTTTTGGGATCAAAGATAAAATTGCAGCAATCTGAGCCATTGACATGAATATGCTCAATCTTCTGCTGAAAGCGGCTAAAGAAGGAATTAAGATGTTTTTTAAACCCAGCTTGCAGTCGCTCATAATTCTCTTTGATAAACTTCTGGCATTCAATTTCAAAGGGCTTTTGGCTGTCAGCGCCATATCGCCTTAAAAAACCATCTTCTCCTCCAAATGAATTTACAAATTCAGAAAAATGGTATGAAATATTCAAATGCTCAAAATCAGCGCAAATCTTTAGCCTGCCGCCGAGCAGCTGATCCAAATCTGCAAAATCATCTTCACAGGCCAGCAAAGCCCGCCGATGAAAATACAAATTATGCCAAAGAATGTCCGTCTCAAAACAAAAAGAAAGCTCCTTATGCTTCTCAATCAGAGGCAGGACGCGTCGGGCAATTCTATTAAGCGCTTCCTCCTTAGTTTGAGTATAAATATTCCAGGCCGCACCATGAATTACAATCACCCGTGAGCCCAATTTTTTAGCCAGCTCAATCGTGGCTAGAAGAGACAAATGCGATGCTTCTCCAATGACTCCTTTGGCTGACAAGTCAAAGGGATGCATTCTTCCATTAACCAGCACCCAGGTAGGATTATGAATGGAACCTATCTTTATGTGATTGGGCAGAGCCGCAACTTTCTCGAGAATTTCTTGTTGATCAAATACCGGCAGGTAAAGCTCATAACGCTCAAAATCTGCAGGAGCAAACAGGCACAATTTTTCCAAATCGCCTTTTCCGACAATCTGAAGAACCATGTGGATTTTTCAGAAAAGAAACTTATAAAGATTATGGACCTAAGTTCAGCTTGTTTAGTATCGTAATCAGTTAACAGATCTACGCATTTATAAATGGTCTAACTTCTTTGTGTTATTGGTGATCCAATATGGTATACAAATTGAATGAAAAAAAAGAAGATGGATAGTTCAACAACTCAAAAAAGGGATGCTAAGCGCTAAAGAAATTGCTTTAGCGCAGAAAATAAGTCGAGTTGCAGTCTGGAAAATAAAGAAAAAGTATGAGCAATGGGGTGATGATGGTCTTAAAGATCATCATCCGGGACGGCTCTTTGAGCCGCTGAATTCTAAATTCTACGATTTTGTTATGCAAAAAATTTCGCTGGGTGTAAAACCCCGCCCTTTAGGGCGAAATTTTTGCATGCTAAAAATGCGTAGTTGAGAAACCGCCTCTTTTGAAACCTCGTCATTTATGGCGAGGTGAGGCGGTTTCACGCATTTT
>DATDXK010000014.1:0-6545 GCA_035289345.1 Candidatus Nanoarchaeia archaeon | reverse complement strand
AAAAATGCGTGAAACCGCCTCACCTCGCCATAAATGACGAGGTTTCAAAAGAGGCGGTTTCTCAACTACGCATTTTTAGCATGCAAAAATTTCGCCCTAAAGGGCGGGGTTTTACACCCAGCGAAATTTTTTGCATAATATAAACCTCAAACTCATAACCATGAAACAAAAAAAATATCTGCAGTTTAAGCTTCCTGAGGCGACTTCATGAAATATCAGGTTAATGAAAAAATTGAAAGCATCACTTTTGGTATTTTCTCGCCTAAGCAGATAGTGGCCTCTTCTGCCGCCAAAGTGGTCACTCCTGAACTGTATGACCGTGAAGGCTATCCGGTAGATGGCGGGCTGATGGACTTACGATTGGGAGTAATTGATCCGGGCCTGCGCTGCAAGACCTGCGGCCAGAAGCTGAAAGAATGCCCTGGTCACTTCGGCTATATTGAGCTGGCCAGGCCGGTAATTCATATCAACTTTGTCAAGCAGATTCTGGACCTGTTAAAATTAACCTGCAAATCCTGCTCCAGAGTGCTGATTCCAGATGAAAATCTGCGCAAATATTTTGGCATACTAGAAAAAATTGGTCAAGAAGAAGGGTTTGAGGCCAGAAGAAAGAAGATAAAAATCATTGTCAACAAATATAAAATTAAAGAGAAATGCCCTCATTGCATTACCGCTCAGGATAAAATCAAGTTAGAGAAGCCTTACACTGTCTATGAAAACGAGATTAGGTTAAGCCCGATTGAGATCAGGGCCCGGCTGGAAAAGATCTCTGATCAGGACCTTAAGGCCTTCGGATTTAAAGATGGTGACTTCCGGCCGGAATGGCTGATTATAACTGTGCTGCAGATTCCTCCAGTGACTATGCGCCCCAGCATCACTCTGGAATCTGGCGAGCGCAGTGAAGATGACTTAACCCATAAATTGGGCGATATCGTCAGGATTAACCAGCGGCTGTTTGAAAATATAAATGCCGGGGCTCCAGAAGTGATTATTGAAGACTTGTGGGATCTGCTACAGTACCACATCACTACCTTTTTTAACAATGAAGTGCCTCAATTGCCGCCGGCGCGCCATCGTGGCGGGCAGATCTTGAAGACGCTGGCTACCAGAATCAGCAGCAAGGACGGAAGAATCAGGCATAACCTGGCTGGCAAGAGGACTGACTTTTCGGCCAGAACGGTAATCAGCCCTGATCCGCTGATTAATCTAAATGAGGTAGGCATTCCTTTTAAGATGGCCATGGTCCTTACGGTCCCGGAACGGGTAACGGAATGGAACAAGGAATACTTGAAAAAATATATTGTTAACGGAAGCAAGATTTATCCCGGGGCTAATTATGTCCTTAAGCCTGATGGAAGAAGAAAAACCATTACAGAGGAAACTAAAGCTGAAATACTGGAAGAGCTGGAGCCGGGCCATATCGTAGAGAGGCATTTGATTGATGGAGATATTTCCTTATTTAACCGGCAGCCGTCGCTGCATCGGATGAGCATGATGTGCCATAAGGTTAAAGTCCTTCCAGGACTGACTTTCAGGCTCAATCCAGCAGTTTGCAATCCTTACAATGCAGATTTTGATGGTGACGAGATGAACCTGCATATCCCGCAGACGGAAGAAGCCCGCGCGGAAGCACAGGTCCTGATGTTGGTGGAGACGCAGATAATTAGCCCGCGTTACGGGTTGAGCGTGGTAGGCTGCATCCAGGATGGCATTACCGGCAATTATCTTCTTACCAAGGAATTAGTCTTAACTAGGACTGAAGCAGTAGACTTGTTATATTCCTGCGGCGTGGATGATTTGTCATTCTTGCCAGATAAGGAGAAGATCGATGGCAAGGATGTGTTTTCGATCTTGCTGCCTAAGGATTTTAATTTCATTGGAAAGGACAAAAGTGGCAATGAAGTCAAGATAGTTAATGGGAAACTTAAGTCTGGATATATGGATAAAGCCAACTTGGGGCAGGAAAGCGGATTGATGTTAAGGAATATTTATGAGCAGTATGGGCCTTCTTTCACGGCTGATTTTTTGGGCCGAATTTCTAAATTGGGAATCACGGTGCTGGCCCGCCGGGGCTTCTCTATCGGCTTAGCAGACATGGATTTAGAAGCAGGAACCAGCGAGGAGATCAAGGAAGTTATTCTTAAGTCTGAAGAGGAAGTCAACCACTTGATTGCTTCTTACTATGCCAATAAACTGGAGCCGTTGCCGGGCCGGACGTTAGCCGAGACTTTGGAATTAAGGATTTTGGAAGCTCTAAACAAGGCTCGCAATAAAAGTGGAGTTATCGCCATGAAGCAGGTTAGGGACAGCGCCGCTTTAGTGATGGCCAAATGCGGAGCCCGCGGCAATCCTTTAAATATTGCTCAAATGACGGCTATCGTCGGCCAGCAGGCCTTGCGTGGGAAAAGGATTGAATCAGGATATCGCCGCCGAACTTTGCCTTACTTCAAGCCAAACGATTTAAGCCCAAAAGCCCGCGGATTTATAAAAAGCAATTTTAAGGAAGGGCTAATGCCGCATGAATTCTTTTTTGGGGCAATGACTGGGAGAGATGCTTTGATGGATACTGCTTTGAGAACGCCAAAATCAGGCTACCTTTACCGAAGATTGTCTAATGCAATGCAGGACTTAAAGGTGGAATATGATGGAACTGTGCGTGATGCCAGCAAAAAAATCGTGCAATTTTTGTATGGTGAAGACGGCTTAGATGTCTCTAAGACTGATAACGGTTTATTGGATATCAAAAAGATAATCCAGCAAGTGGTTGGAGAAAAATAAATGCAGGCAGGTGGCCTAATGAAACATGATGACTTACTAGAACAATATCGCGAAAAGTTGCCGGCAGCGGTACTGCAGGAAATAGCTGCAGCAGTTCCTGCCAATATCAGTAAAGAGAAGCTGCTTAAAATCCTGGATACGGTAATGGAGTTGTATTCTCGGGCGCGGATAAATGCTGGTGAGTGTGTGGGGTTAGTGGGCGCTGAAAGTATCGGTGAGCCAGGCACGCAGATGACGCTGAACACTTTCCACTTGGCAGGTGTAGCTGAGATGAATGTAACAACTGGCTTGCCCAGGATCATTGAAATCTTTGACTGCCAGAAAGAGATCAAAACTCCGCTGATGGAAGTTTTCTTGAAGCCGCCGCACCACAATTCTATCGAGAAAGTTAAACAGCTGGCAGGAATGTTGAAAGAGACCTTGTTTGGGGAGTTAGTTTCAGAATATTCTTTAAATATTTATGAGCAGACCTTGACCTTAAAGATTAATGAAGAGTTAATGGGGGATTATGGTTTTGCGGATATAAAAGATCTGGCCAAGCTGTTGAAGACAAAATCGAAAGGATTTGTCAGCGAGTGCAGAAACGAAATGATGGTTTTCACCCAGAAAGATAAAGGCGGTGAGCACCTGAAGGAGATTTATGGGCTTAAAGAGAAATTAAAAATGGTTAAAGTCCGGGGGATAAAAGGCATTAAGCAGGTCCTGCCGGTCAGAAGGGGTGAAGAATATATCATCCTTACTTCAGGAACTAACTTGAAAGAAGTCCTGCAGCTGCCGGAAGTTGACGCTTCCAGAACTTTCAGCAACGATTTCAGGGAAATTTATAGTGTTCTGGGAATTGAAGCTGCCCGCCAGGCCATCATCAATGAAGTATACAAAGTGATGGAAGCCCAGGGTTTGAACATCGATATCCGGCATATCATGCTGGTAGCTGATATCATGTGCTCTTCAGGGACGGTTAAAGGAATTACCAGATATGGGGTAGTCAGTGAAAAGGCTTCCGTTTTGGCCAGGGCCTCTTTTGAAACGCCGATCAAGCATTTAATAAATGCGGCGCTGGAAGGGGAAGTCGACAGGCTAACTTCGGTGGTAGAAAATGTCATGATCAACCAGCCGGTTCCGTTAGGGACAGGGTTGCCAGGGCTGATAACCAAGATGAAATAATTTTACCAGGATAAAAAAAATAACATTAGAAGAATATTTAAATAAGAAGCCATTTGACAAGAATTAGAATTAGTTAAGAAAATGACCTCAACATTATCAACACCTGAAACTGAACCTAATATGCTGGAATTGAAAGCAAAGCTGCAGGATGGAAAAGCGGTCCTGGGTGCAGCTAGCACTGTTAAAAGGCTGCAAGCTGGCACTTCACAAAAGGTCTTTTTAGCCCGTAATTGTCCTGACATTATCAAAAGAGAAATCCGGCACTTAGCAGGACTAAGCCAAGTTCAGGTTGCCGAGCTGGGCCTGGATAATGAAGAATTAGGCGTCTTCTGCAAAAAAAACTTTTTTGTATCCGTCTTGTGCACGATAGATTAATGGCCCGCATAAAATTAGATCAAGAAATGCTAGGATTATCTTCCTTAATCGAGAATCAAGCCCATGTTCTAGTAAAAGATTTATTTAAGGAAGAAGAAACAATTTACATCATTGTTGCTGCTGGAGATATTGGCAAGCTGTTAGGAAAAGGGGGAGAGACAGTTAAACGGCTGCAGCAGAAGCTGGGCAAAAGGATTAAGGCTATCGAATATGATGATGAAGTGGATAAATTTGTAAAAAACATTATTTATCCTTTGCAGGTAGAAGAAATAGTCTGTGAAGATTCAGTGATCTGCCTCAAGGATTCACAAAAAAAAACAAAAAGTTTATTAATCGGGCGCAATGGCAGAAACCTGAAAATAATCAACCGAGCTGTTAGGCGGTTCTTTAATGTGGAAGTTAAGGTAGTATAGGTAATTGGCAGAAAAATTAAACCAGAGATACTAAAAAGAACAGCGATTATAAAAAACATCCTAAAAAAATAAAAATGGCTAAAAAATCGCGGGGATTGCGGGCAGCTAAGAAACTGCGCAGGAGAAGAAAGCAGTTCAAGCTGGTAAACAGGACGAAATTAAAAAAGAAAGTAGACCCCTTATCCGGCTCTTCGCAGGCTAAGGCCATCGTGCTGGAGAAAATCCAGGTAGAAGCTAAGCAGCCTTGTTCCGGGATGAGAAAATGCGCCCGTGTCCAGCTGGTTAAAAATGGCAAGCAGGTCACCGCCTTTATGCCTGGCGATGGAGCCCAGAAGCTGATCAATGAGCACGATGAAGTTATCGTGGAATGCATCGGCGGCAAAATGGGAAGAGCTAAAGGAGATTTGCCGTGCATCAGGTGGCAGGTAATTAAAGTTAACGATCAAAGTTTAGATGCCTTGTTAAGAGGTAAATTGGAGAAAGCCAGAAGATAAAATAAACATGGCAGAAATAAAATTTTTTAACCGCTGGACCACTGAAGGAGTTAAAGTGGAAGACCAGGGCTTGCAAAGATACCTGGCGCTGGAGCCCAGGATTATTCCAAAAACTGGAGCCAGGTATGCCGGAAATAGGTTTCATAAGTCACAAACATTTATCGTCGAGAGGCTAGCCACCAAATTGATGAATTCCGGCCATCGGGCCAAGAAGCATTTCATAAGTTCAGGGCATAACAGCGGCAAGAAAAACAAGGCCTTGGGAATTGTTGAAGAGGCTTTAAAGAAATCGGAAATTAAGTTAAAGCAGAATCCTTTGGCTGTCCTGGTCAAGGCAGTAGAAAATGCCGCGCCCCGCGAGGAGGTTATCGCCATTGAATATGGCGGAGCCCGCTATCCTAAAGCTGTAGACGTTTCTCCCCAAAGAAGGATTGACTTGGCGCTGCGGTTCATGGCTCAGGGGGCTTACGTGAAGTCTTTTAATAAAAAAGTTAAAATTGAAGATGCTTTGGCTGAAGAGATAATTAGCGCTGCGCAGTGTTCCGGGAAAAGCGCAGCTATTTCTAAGAAGAAGGATTTAGAGCGGCAAGCGGCCAGCAGTAAGTAGACAATTTAAAAAACTAAAACTAATTTGGTTTAATCAAAACGGCTCACTAATAAATCTGCTTTGGAAATAATAAACCGAGGTGGGTGTCTTATTTTCTCAAAGGATATTTTTCCATCAAATCATGTAACAGTTTATCTGCTTCATCAAATCTGTCATTATAGCTTTCGTAATCGTATTCTCTGATCAATAGTTCACTCAACCGATGCATTTTCAATTCTGGACTGTGTTTCCTAATTAGATCCACTCTTTTATCGCCATCTAGATCTTGGACAAGCTCAGAATCAAATAATCGGTGACCAAATCCAGGATAGATTTTAACATCTTGGTAGTTTCCGTTGGAATATCTTATATATTCTACGTGCCCAGACAGACCAGTTGCATATGAGTTAAGCGTATAACCGGGCGTATTTACGGTTCGATTGTTCCAAACATTATTGCATGATCGTACTGCAAGCAGCGAACCTCCTATTGTTCCCGCAATTATCGCTGCATAAGGCATGATTGTTTTAAAAGTGTCTTTCATTTTTTGGTAATAACTTTAGTAGTTCTGAAGACTAACTAGGTTAATTTAGGGATATTATGCAAAAAATTTCGCTGGGTGTAAAACCCCGCCCTTTAGGGCGAAATTTTTGCATGCTAAAAATGCGTAGTTGAGAAACCGCCTCTTTTGAAACCTCGTCATTTATGGCGAGGTGAGGCGGTTTCACGCATTTT
>DATDXK010000013.1:0-7087 GCA_035289345.1 Candidatus Nanoarchaeia archaeon | reverse complement strand
AAAATGCGTGAAACCGCCTCACCTCGCCATAAATGACGAGGTTTCAAAAGAGGCGGTTTCTCAACTACGCATTTTTAGCATGCAAAAATTTCGCCCTAAAGGGCGGGGTTTTACACCCAGCGAAATTTTTTGCATAATATCTAAGCTAGAACTATCTCTTTTTCTGCGACTGAACATATTTTTCCCACATGTCCTTAAATTCAGCTGACGCTGCTAGCAGTTCATTAAAACTTCCAGAAGCAATAATCACCCCCTCTTTAAACAGCAGCACTTTGTCAAACAAGCTCAATAAATGCAGCCGGTGAATGGATGATAAAATAGCCTTGTCTTTAAACTTATCAAAAATATTCTTATAAATCTGTAATTCATTGCGGGCATCAACGCTGCTAGTCGGCTCATCCAGCAGGATTATCGATTTCCCTTCCGATGCTATCAAGCCCCGTGCCAAGGCCAGCCGCTGCTTCTCGCCGCCGCTTAAATTCACACCTTTCTCTACAATAGAGGAGCGCAATCCCCGCGGCAGCCGCCGGATTACCGGAGTAAACAGAGCCGTATCTGTATACTTTAATATTTCGGCTTCATCTTTTCTGGCACCGAGAGTGATGTTCTCCTTGATCGTGGTGGAAAAAATTTCCGGATCCTGGGGAATCAGGGAGATCTCCTCGCTAATAGACTTAAACCCGTGAGGCAGCTCTTGGCCGTCAAGCAGAACGCTGACTGATTTTGGATGATAAAGATCCCGGATCAATTTTAAGGCCGTGGTTTTGCCGCTGCCGCTGGCGCCAATAAGAGCGATGCGCTCGCCACGCCGCACAGAGAAGGAGATGGAATCAATGTTTGCATTTTCCTTGTCTTTCTTGCGGTAGGAAAACAGCAGATTTCTTACTTCAATCAAGCGCCAATTTCGATTGAAGGCAAATTGCTTAACTCTTTTTTTGCGGCTGAATTCATTGGAGATTTCCTCTGCGTTGACTAAGGCCGTTTTCTGCAGCACCAAGTCGCCATACTTGTAAGCGAAACGGAAAAATAAATTGTTTATTCTCTGAACGTATTCATATAAAATAAATACTGTTCCCAGCATTACCGCCGACCCCGACTGGATATTAAGGTACACGAATGAAAGCAGGACCCAAAAAATCATTATTGAGCCCAGCACGCTGGTCAAAAACCATTTCACCTCGTTAATCTTATTATTCTTTACGAATAGCCTGAACGGATGCATTATTTTCTGAAAGATGGCGCTGGAAACCAGTTTTTCTACCCGTAAAATGATTACGGTAGTGATGTTGCTGATAACATCAAAAATCTTAGCTGAAGTAGTGTTTTCCGCCCGGAACAGCTGCTCGTATTGCCTGATAAGCGTTCGGTCTATCCTTAAGATCATCAGGATGGTCACGATAACGATAATTAATACGATATAGCTGGCATGCACATTGAGATACACTAAGGCCAGATAAGACCCCAGCAGCTTAGTTACTGTCTCAATAATCATGAACGTCTCCGTGCAGAAGAAGTATAACGCATCTGAGGCCTTGTTTATTTTGTCGATGGTATCGCCGGAATGATGGTCAGTATGCCATTCCGAAGGCAGCCGCATCGTGCCGTCAAGCATGTACTTTTTATAATTAGCCCGCACTAAGAAAGCGGTTTTATTTTCCAGCACCCGGGCTGGGCCATGAAACAGCCAGAAAGCGATAGTTAACCCGATGATCAAAAATAGCCAAGGCAAAATCGTTTTAACACTTCCACCGTTAAGGCCTTGGTTTTGGATAATATTCAGGATCCTGCCAATCACCAGCGGCTCGAAAAAATAGAAGGTATGGGCTAGCAGAAATAACGCGGAATAAATAATGATATCACGGCGGGCTTTTCCGGCAAACAGCCATTGCCTCTTAATTAAAAAAAAAATAGGATTCTGGGACATTTTCATATCAATTACAGAGTTTTGATAGTTTAAATGCTTATCGGAAAACTAGCTTTAAAAATGAATGATGAAGAATATTAATGATGCAGGATAATAACTGGGGTGATAATTAAAAGTTAATAGCATGATAATGAAAAGTCCTACGAGCTTATCAATAATGCCGGCGGTAAGGCTTTAGAGGATGAAAATAATTTAATGGCTAGCGATTTGGCAGCTAAGGCCGAATAACTGTCTGCAATTTCTTCTTGGGCATTTCGATTGTGCTTAAGGAAGTTTTGATTTCAAAAAAAAGCCTGATCTCCCGCTGAATCCTTTTTAGCTCTGTTAATCCGGAGGAAGTGAAAGTGATGACTTTATTATTATATTGAATTAGTTTTTTCTTCTCCAGCTGCTCCAAATT
Source organism: Candidatus Nanoarchaeia archaeon (assembly GCA_035289345.1). Lineage (GTDB taxonomy): Archaea > Nanobdellota > Nanobdellia > Woesearchaeales > GW2011-AR9 > JAGVYX01. The sequence continues at coordinate 4,763 of DATDXK010000013.1, read as the reverse complement.
CCTATACAGCGCCCGCTGCTGTTTAAGATTTATCATGGAGAGAAATAATTCTATGAAGATTATTTTAGAAATGCCTAACTCTAAGTGAGCCTTTTTCAGTGGCTTGTTAAGGCTGGAATAACATTCGCCCAAGGCGTAAATCAGCACCTTTTCGGCTTTAGTAGTGTTCATTTTTCTGATCATAAGCTATTTAGGACTTATATTTTTGTATGCTCTAGTTGATAATCATCTGGTTTATTAAAGAAAATGTTCTTATTAAAGAAACTGTTCGAACAAACTTTACTCGCTTAATAACCAGAGACTATTAACTAATCGTCAATAACCAAAACTTTTTTAAAGTTTTAATGTTTCTTAGCTTTTATTAAAAAAGAAGAATACACACCGGGGTAAGCAAGTTGGCGATAAATGTGGGGATAAATGGTTTCGGCCGTATTGGCCGGATGATTTTTAGGGCCGGATTAAATGACAAAAGAATTAATGTTGTGGCGGTTAATGATTTAACGGACACAAAAACCCTAGCTCATCTGTTGAAGTACGACTCCGTGCAAGGCAACCTTTCTGAAACTGTAGTTGCTGCCAACTCTACCATCAGCGTTGGAAAAAAAAAAATTCACGTCTTGGCGGAGAAAGACCCTAAAAAGCTTCCCTGGAAAAAATTAAAAGTCGATGTAGTTGTGGAGAGCACCGGGCGTTTCACTGATCCTTACCAGGCAGCTGACCACCTTCAGGCCGGCGCCAGAAAAGTAATTGTTTCCGCTCCCTGCAAATGCGAAGCTGACAAGGCCTGCCCAATTAACACAGTTACTATCGTGCTGGGCGTTAATGACCGAGCCTATCATCATAACACTCACAATATTATTTCTAATGCTTCCTGCACCACCAATTGCGTGGCTCCGATACTTAAAGTAGTGCAGGATCACATCGGAGTGAAGCGCTGCTACTTTACCACCATTCATGCTTATACGGCATCACAGAACCTGGTTGACGGGCCCAGCAAGGATCTGCGTAGTGCTCGGGCTGCCGCAGTAAATATCATACCGCATTCTACTGGAGCAGATGTGGCGGCAGTGGAAGCCATCCCAGAATTGCAGGGCAAGGTTAAAGGATTAGCTTTCCGCGTTCCTGTCCTGGATGGCAGCGTCACCGACTTTACCATCGAGACCGAGAAAGAAGTAACAGCACAGGAAGTAAACCAGCTCTTTAAAATGCTGGCTCAAGGAAAAATGAAGGGGATCATCGAGTACTCTGAACAGGAATTAGTTTCCTCCGACATAATCCACAATCCCCATTCAGCAATTTTTGATTCCAGGCTGACGGAAGTGGTAGACCGGAAAATCTTAAAGATTATTGCCTGGTATGACAATGAATGGGGCTACAGTTCCCGCCTGATTGATTTGATTAAGAAGTTATGACCTTCCTAATTATAAATATTTTTGCACAACTCTATAACTATTATTCTAAAATTCTACCAATTATTTTAAAAATACCCTCAGGCTTACATAACTTAGATAGTTATTAGAGATACGATGATTATTAAAGATGATTATTAGCGCCTACTGCTCACTCAAAATAAATGGTCTTAATACCTCTTACCTTGCCAATCTTAGCAATCAGCATCTTTAATTGGTCTAAGCGTTTAGGGATGATGCTAAAAGAGCATTCAGCCATAGACGATCCTGCTAGTTTAGCCTTGGCTTCCTTGACCTCAAACTCGGCAGCGGCAATAGTGTGTACTAAGTCAGCTAGCAAACCGCTGCGCTCAGCAGCGCGGACATGAAAGATAATTTTTTGGTTATAGGTTTCTTTCCAATTGACCATGATCCATCTCTCCTGCTCTTTCAAGGCCACACGGCAATTGGTTTTATGCACGGAGATGACTCTTCTCTTGGTGATTAGCCCGACAATTTCATCTCCTGGAACTGCTAAGCAGCACTTGGCCAGGATACAAGTGGCAGTGAGATATTCTTTAGACTCAATCAGCACGGCTTGCTCGTCTCGGTTAATAATCTTAAGCTCGCGGTAATGGAAGGCTGGCAAATGGTCGTATTCCTTAAGCGATTTTCTGATCTTTTGCTGGGCGCGGGGCGATTTAACTAATTTAATCCAGCTTCTGCGCGGCCGTTGGCCCTTGTTGGTTACAATCTCTACTATATCGCCTAAGCACAGAATGTGCTTAAGAGGCACAAATACCCCATTGACCCTGGCAGCTACCGCCTTATTGCCGACTTGTTCATGGACTAGGTAAGCAAAATCAAGTATGCTCGCTCCTTTCGGCAGTTCCTTGATATCGCCTTTGGGCGTGTAACAGTATATTTTGTCACCGAAGATGTCTACTTTAAGCGTTTCCAAAAAATTAGGGTTATCTTTCTGCAGCTCCAAAATTCCCCGCAGCCAGGCCATTCTTTTCTCGAAAGCCTGTTCTGATTTCAAGCCCTTATATCTCCAGTGGGCAGCAATCCCTTCTTCAGCCAATTCGTCCATCTCTGGAGTCCTGATCTGTATCTCGATAATCTTACCGTCAGCCATCTTAACTGCGGTATGGATTGATTGGTAAGAATTTGGTTTAGGGGCAGCAATGTAATCTTTCAGCCTTCCTTCCATCGGCTCGAAATGCTCATGAAGCAACCCCAGCATAAGGTAGCAATCCTTGATTTCTGGCATGATTACCCTGATTCCAGAAAGATCAAACATTTCTTGCAGCTTATAATTCCGGTCAACAATCTTTTTGTAAATGCTGTAAATACTCTTGAAGCGCCCTTTAATGGAGATGATCTTAACTTTGCCGGAGGAGAAAGCCGTAATAAAATTAATCGCTGTTTTTATTTCCAGTTCCCGCTGCTCGCTGGACTGTTCCAGAAAATGGTAAATCTCCCGGTATTTGTGGGGGTTAAGAATCCTAAACGCTAAATCTTCCAACTGGCTTTTGATTTTATCGATGCCCAGGCGGTAAGCTAGGGGAGCATAAATATCTAGGACTTCCCGGGCGATGCGCTGCTGCTCTTCCAGGGGAAATGCTGTAATGGAATGCAGGTTGTCCAGCTTAGTTGCCAGCTTCACTAAAACTGCCCGCACGTCGGTAAGCGTGGTTAAAATCATCTTTCTGAACGCTTCGGCCTGCAGCTGCTTGTTTTTAAAAGTTAAGGCCCTTAACTCTTCAACTTGGCGCATTAAGGCAGTCGTTTCCTGGCGGAATAATTCAGTTATAGCTGAATCTGGAAGATTGCATCCTTGAATTATCGCGGTGATGATTGCTTCTGGAACTGCTTTATTTTGAGCCAGAATGCCCGCTACTCTCAAGTTATGGTCATAATAAGTATCGCCAGATTTTCGCAGTTTGCTTTTTAAGGTCTCAGCAGTTTGGATCGCTTTCTCAAAGCGCAGCAGGTCCTCTGCCGGATAATTGTTGGCGATATTATTCCCGATAGAATCTAATAGCGGCATAATTAATTATTTAACCTGCTGCTTAAAAAAACTTATGGTTTATTACCCGCTTAGCCTAATACATTAGCTAGTAATAACCAGAAACTGGTTTCTGTTATGCACAAAAATTTCGCCAGGAATTTTTGTAGGGGGTTTAAAATCCGGCCCTTTAGGGCGAAATTTGTGGCATCCTAAAAATTCAGGGTTTAGAAAGTGTCCCGTCAAACCTCGCCATTTAATGGCGGGGCAGGACACTTTCCAGAATTTTTATGATTTTAGGCAAGATTAAACTTGGTTTTTTCTGACCTCTCCAAAATGTTTATTAATTTAAAAAAAATACTTAGGCCATGGCTTTAGCAGTAACTCATGTGCTGGTGGTTATTTTTGTTCTGGATATCTTCCGCCATTATGTCTTTGGAGTTAAAAAATTTCCCCGCTACCTGCTGGTGGTCGGAGGGATAGCTGGGCTGCTTCCAGACATTGACATTCCCTTAGGCTGGATTGCCGGGAGTGATCTTCATGGATTATTTACCCATAGCTTGATATTTGTGTTAATCTTTTTATTTTTCGGCCTTATTTCAGTTTATCAGAAGGAAATCGAGCGGGCCAAATGGTTCTGGGCAATAACTGCCGGCTGGCTGATACATATTCTACTGGACTGCGGATTTAATGCTTACAGCACCTTTTTATGGCCACTGCCGATTGATACGTTAGCCTTTTGTCCGGAAAGCTTTCTTGGCCCATATTACGGCGCCAGCATTGACGCAGTTATTCTAGTAGCCTGGCTGGTGCATGAGGAAGCGCATAAGAAGATAAAAGATTATTTTTAGGTGGGATGATTAGTGTTTAAGGAAGTTGGTTAATTATTTGATAAATTATTTATAGTTATTTCCTAACCTAGCTGTTAATGGCTAATTACCGATTCTATAACATGACTCTTTTAGCTATTTCCACGGTTACTGCAGCTCAAATGGCCGAGATCGGAGTTTCGTACCATCATCAATAGGCAAGGTTAAGCATCGACAAAGCCTGCCTGGAATTTCAAGACCGGCTCTTTAAAGCTAAAATGGAAGATCATAATGATGAAGCCCTGCGCTTTAGCTGCCTGGTCAACAAATATTGTAGGGATTAGGTGTTTATTGAACTGTTAATAAGGTGTTTTTGAGAAATTTGTAATAGCCCTAATTAAGAGCCTACCCTCCGGCTCTGTAGAAAGTGCAGTGGCCATCAATTTGCGAAGCATCTTCTGGTGCAAAATTACACCGGCTAGGGGGATGTCCCTTACGGGGATGGTCGGTTATCAGCCTTAAGAAGCTAATGCTGAGCCTGATGGCCACCGAGCA
>DATDXK010000012.1:0-7433 GCA_035289345.1 Candidatus Nanoarchaeia archaeon | reverse complement strand
AAAATGCGTGAAACCGCCTCACCTCGCCATAAATGACGAGGTTTCAAAAGAGGCGGTTTCTCAACTACGCATTTTTAGCATGCAAAAATTTCGCCCTAAAGGGCGGGGTTTTACACCCAGCGAAATTTTTTGCATAATTTTTGAGCAAGAAAAAAACATTAAGCTTAAATGTTTCTCCCTGAAACTTTCTTCGAGAGCATCCAAAAGGCATAAATATCTATAATAATGCAGTGGAAAGATATAATCAAGAATTAAGCAGAAGATTTGATGCGCTGAATATGTTTCAAACACCTAGGGGAGCGCAGGCAACCTCAACACTGTGCAAGGTACTGCATAATTATGCCGCTCAGCATAGTATGCTTCACGGAAAATCCGGCACAATGTGCAAAATTAATTCTTCCATTAGGAGAAAATAGATTGCTAGATCACATAAAAATAGCGAGAAAGGCTGAGATGACTACAAGTTGACCTCATCGCACAAAAGCAACATTTATTAATTCTTATCTCTTGTTATTAACTATTATCCAATGGACAGCGTTTGCCGCTTCCTTAACAGAGGCTGATGAAATAAGTTCATGAAAAAGTTAACCAAAATTAAAGATCTGCAGATGAGGGCTAATGTCATCCGGGAAGACCTGATTACTGCTTTGACTGCAGCTAAATCTGGACACTCCGGTGGGCCGTTAGGCATGGCCGACATTTTCACTGCTCTTTATTTTAACGTCCTTAAGCATAACCCCAAACAGCCCAACTGGGAAGGAAGGGACCGGCTAGTTCTATCTAATGGGCACATTTGCCCGGTGCTTTATGCTACCATGGCTAATGCCGGCTATTTTCCGAAAGAAGAGCTGCTTACCTTAAGGAAGCTAGGCACGCGTTTGCAGGGGCATCCGCATCGCGCTTCCTTGCCGGGATTAGAGACAACTTCCGGGCCGCTAGGCTCAGGATTATCACAAGCTATCGGCATGGCTTACGGCTTGAGATTGGATAAAAAGAAAAACATCGTCTGGTGCCTGTGCAGCGATGGAGAACAGAATGAAGGCAACCATTGGGAAGCAGTATTATTTGCTGCCAAAAATAAGCTGGACCACTTAATTGCTATCACTGACCGGAATTATATCCAAATCGATGGGTCTACTGAAAAGATTATGCCACTGGAATCGTTAGAGCAAAAATATAAAGCTTTCAATTGGAAGGTTATGGTTATTGATGGCAACAATATGGCAGAAATAATTCGTGCTTTAAAGTCCGCCCAAAAAAATAAAGGCCGGCCGTTAATGATTATTGCCAATACTGTCCCGGGGAAAGGTGTTAGTTACATGGAAGGGGATTACCGCTGGCATGGAAATCCACCCGGGACTTTAATTACCGAAAGATCGCCGGCTAAAGAAAAACAAACTGAAATTGCTTTAGAACAGTTGCATAAGAAAGAAGCTAAAGAGCGGGGAGACTGGTATCTTAAACATAAAAAATTAAAGCCGATCCATTCTGATTTATGAATCTTCAAATAAACAAGCAAATGCATCTGGATTTTGCTAGAGATAAAATTCCTACCAGAAACGGCTATGGCGATGCCCTGGTGGAATTAGGCAAGAATAATAACAAAATCATGGTGCTCTGCGCGGACTTGAAAGAATCAACCAGGGTGCAGAAGTTTGCTGAATTGTTTCCGGAGAGGTATGTAGAGATGGGGGTGGCAGAACAGAATTTGGTCACGGTGGCTGCCGGATTAGCGGCGGTAGGCAAAATTCCTTTCGCTTCATCTTATGCTGTTTTCTGCCCTGGAAGGTGCTGGGAGCAAATCAGGACGACCATTTGTTACAATGACCGCAATGTAAAGATCATTGGCGCGCATGCGGGAATTTCTGTCGGCCCGGACGGGGCAACGCACCAGATGCTGGAAGATTTAGCCATCATGCGGGCTCTGCCTAATATGATTGTTATTGTTCCCTGTGATTATGAACAAACCAAGAAAGCTACGGCAGCCATTGCTGCTTACCCTGGTCCAGCTTACATGAGGTTTGCCAGAGAGAAAACTGAACAGATGACTACTGCTATTACTCCATTTAATATCGGCAAGATGCAAATTTTTAAAGATGGCTCTGATATTGCGCTTATTGGTACAGGCCCTTTAGTTTATGAATGTCTGAAAGCTGCTGAGGCGCTGCAGTCTAAGAATATTAAAGCCATGGTGGTTAATTGTCATACCATTAAGCCATTGGATTGTGGCACCTTGTTAGCAGTAGCTAAGAAGTGTAAAAAAGTGATTACGGTAGAAGAAGCGCAGATTACCGGCGGGTTAGGTGGAGCAGTGGCAGAATTTCTGGTTGAAAATTATTCCATTCCTATGAAACGCCTTGGCGTTAAGGATCGTTTCGGCGAATCAGGCGAGCCGGAAGAATTGCTGAAGAAGTTTGGTTTAAATTCTGATGATATTGTTAAGGAAGCGCTAAAGATTTGTAAGTGCTAGTATTTTGACATATACTAAAAATGCTAAATAATCAAACTTTTTTTAACTCAAAGCCGCTTCCAAGGCGCTCCAGTTAGTTTTTACCTTTCTAATTTCTTTCCACAAGTTTTGCACCGCTGTTCCTTCCGCTTTTTTCATTTCTTCGGCAGCTTTTCTTCCCAGATAATTTCCCAGAATTGCGCCGGTTAACGGAGGCATGATCAGCCACCACTCCGGCAGATCTAACGCAAATGTAGCTAATAATAAGGGTAAATCTAGTAAGGCGCTTGCCCCCATGCTAAAATAAGTGCAATTTTCCACGGTAAACTGTTTTCGGTTTGCTTCAGCCTTAAACCGGTTCTCATAGACTTCCTTGAATTTAATTAGGTCTGCAGTTCTTAAGTAAGAAAAGCCGTGAGTCATCGTTTGCAGGTTAAATTCTACCAAGACTTCATAGTCCAGCGGCCTTTTTCTGGAGTAGATTGAACCACTTTCTAAAGGATGGCCTTCTTCTGAAAGGTGAAAGTGGTGCAGTTTAAGCAAATCTCTAATTGTTCCATATCCTTCAGGCTGTAACGGAAAGCCGTGTTCTATGTCTGATTTATAGCTCTGTAACAGCTCCAGCTTTTCAGCTAGGTTTCCGGCCATAATATTACCTGATAAATTTTTGCAGGTTTTAAATATTTCTTTGAACTCGCTAAAACTAGCTGTATGTCTTAACCATTGCGCTTAAAAGTTAGTTTTATATATTCTCCAATTATTATTTATCACCAATGAAATCACCAATGAAACAAAAAGTATTTGTCACTAGAATAATTCCTGCTCCAGCTATTGCTCTGCTTAAGAAGCATTTTCAGGTTCAGGTCTACCAGAAAGACCAGGTTATTCCCAGAATGGAGCTGATTAAGGGCGTTAAATGGTGTGATGCCTTGCTATGCCTGTTAACTGATAAAATTGATGCAGAGATCATTGAGGCCAACCCGCGCCTTAAAATTATTTCTAATTATGCTGTCGGTGTTGACAATATTGATCTTAAGCAGGCTACCATGAAGAAAATTCCTGTCTGCAATACCCCCTCCCAGCAAATCGTGGATGCCGTTGCCGAGCATACGATGGCTTTACTGCTGGCTTTGGCCAAACGGCTTCACGAAGGGGAAGAATTAGTCAGGAATGACCAATGGAAAGCCTGGGACCCTAACTTGTTGCTGGGACGGCAAATTGCTGGGAAAACGCTGGGCGTGGTAGGGTTGGGAAGGATTGGCTCGGGAGTAACTGAGCGGGCAGTAAATGGGTTGGGAATGAGGGTTATTTATTATGATATTGTCAGAAACAAACAGTTTGAAAAGAAATATCGCGCGCGCTATGTTTCTTTAGCCGCCTTACTAAAAAGTTCCGATGCTGTAACTATTCATGTTTCCTTGTCTAAATCAACTTATCATCTGATTGGGGCTAAAGAGCTGCGCCTGATGAAAAAAACCGCGTACTTAATCAATACTTCCCGCGGCTCAGTGGTTGATGAAGTGGCCTTGGTTTCAGCACTAAGAAATATGCAGCTGGCTGGAGCCGGCTTGGATGTATATGAGCAGGAACCTAACCAGAATCATCCTTTACACGCTTTACATAATTGTATTCTGACTCCGCATGTCGCTTCAGCTACCTTGGAAGTGAGGGAACAGATGAGTAAGGATGCGGCTGAGAGCATCATTGCTGTCTTAAACGGCAGAAAAAGCCAGAAAACAGTTAATCCTGAAGTGTATGGTGGCCGAAAGGTCAAATGAGCAGTTATTTTTTAGAGTGAACTACCATTTTGGCGCATTAAATTAATCAGGATGCAGAGCTTAACTAAAAAGCCGATTAATCGTTGCAATAAAATAAAAATAATAAAAAAATTAAGAATTATAACTTTATTTTTTTTTGCCCAGAATTCTGAACATGGTTGTCCCGCAAGATGGGCACTGCCCTTTCATTGCTCTTCTTTGAACGCCGCCTTTCCCTTTCATGGGCACTTCCTTGCCATTTTTCATCTGTTTTTTGCTCTTGCACTTAACACAGTAAGCTTCAGTCATAGTTGACACCTCATATCTTTATTATCCGGATAGATTATCCAGTTCAAATATTCATTTGTTCTTATTGCTTAAAAAAGTTTCGTAATTTGAGCTCATTTTCAGTCGGTTAGATTTTTTACTGCGTAGTGGCTGTCAGCCGCATTTACGCCAGCTGATGATCTTTCTTGGGCCTAATACCAAGCAGCTTGCTGTAGTTGGGATTTTTTATTTTTACCTGACTATCCCGATCTTGATATCAAACTTCTCGCTCTCTAAAGAGGTCTCGCCAGAAAAGACAATTTCCTTGACATTTAAAACAGCCTTAAGATCATTTCCTATCTCTGTGATAATTCCTTCAAAACCATTATCTTCACCAACCAAGACCAATTTAGATACTGTTTCCTTCATCGATAATTGCTGTTCTGCTTTCCATTTCCTTACTGCATTGATGATATCGATGCCGACATCTCCGGTCAGCTCGATAGTTGAATGGATCAGATTTTTATCATGCTCTGGCCAGGAAGAAAGATGGATGCTGTCCTTCCTTTCCTTGCCGGAAAAATACAGCTGATAAATCTCTTCAGTGATGAACGGCGTTATTGGAGCCATTAATTTCAAAATGCTGCTTAAGGTTAAGTATAATGCCTGCTGCGCGCTGGCCTTTTCCTTAATTCCTCTCCGTTCAGGATTATACAGCCGGTCTTTGACAATTTCCAGGTACTGGTCACAGAAGGTATGCCGGAAAAAGTTTTCTGTATCTTGTTTGGTTCTGGAAAATTCGTATTGCTCAAAACTTTCAGTGCAGGACTGGATTAGCCGGTGCAGTCTGGATACCAGCCACTTATCAAATATTTCAGTTAACTCGGTTGTCTCGGACGGTTGATAATCTTGCAGGTGCATCAAGGCCAACTTGGCAGCATTCCAGAGCTTGGTTACAAATTTCTGGCCGGTAAGAACGTCTTTTTCCTGATACGGCAGGTCTTCGCCCAGCCTGGAAGTAGCAGCCCAAAACCGGATGGCGTCAGCAGAATATTTGGCGACAACTTCCTGCGGTGCGATAACATTGCCTTTTGATTTAGACATTTTGTTTCCTTTCGGATCAAGAACCCAGCCGGAAATAGCCACCTCCTTCCAAGGATTAGCCTGGTGAAGAAGCTGGGTTTTAACCAGGGTATAAAACAGCCAGAAATTAATGATGTCATGAGCCTGCGGCCGCAGGCTCAGTGGAAATAATTTCTTTCTTAGCGATTCATCTTTAATCAGGTTAATGGCTAAAAAAGGAGTGCTGGCGGAAGTAAACCATGTGTCAAATACATCCGTTTCAGGAATTAAGGTTATTTTTGGTGGAACATTAAGCGGCCTATCTTTCAATGGATCAACTGGCAGCTGGCTTTCGTCGGCAAAGTAAATCTTTCCTTCCAGATCATACCATACTGGAATGGGCACGCCGAATTTTCGCTGCCTAGAGATTGACCAGTCCCAGTTTAAGCCAGCAATCCAGTTATCCAGCCGGTGCTTCATGTGCTGGGGATGCCAATTTAATTTGTCTGCAGCCTGGCTAAACAAGTCTTTCTGGTCCAGATACTTGATATACCATTGCTTGGAATTGATAATTTCCACCGGCTGCCCGGACCGTTCGCCAACATTAACAGTCTGGGTAATCTCGGTCTGCTTAAGCAGTAATTTAGCCTGCTTTAAATCTTCAATAATCTTTGTCCGCGCCTCTTCGATTTTCAAGCCGCGATATTTTCCAGCGTTGTCATTCATTCGGCCGTCTTTGGTGATGACCATCTTCAAAGGCAGGCCATGTTTCTTATACCATTCAATGTCCGTTTGGTCGCCAAAAGTGCAGCACATCACTAAGCCCGTGCCTTTGTCTGGATCAGCTTTCTCATCTGGCAGGATGGGCACCAGGGCCCTATACAGCGGGGAATAAGCGCATTGGCCGAAATATTTTTTATATCGCTGGTCATCAGGATGGGCAAATAAGGCCACACAGGCTCCCACCAATTCCGGCCTAGTAGTGCCTACCACTAACTGCTCTCCCGCTTCTGTTTTGAACACCAGATCGTTGAAATAACTTTTTCTTTCCAGATCTTCCAGTTCCGCCTGGGCGATGGCGGTCTGAAACACCGTGTCCCAAATCACTGGAGCTTCTTTTCGGTAAGTTAATCCCAGTTTGGTCAGCTCTAGAAAAGTTTTTTGCGAAATTTTCCGGCAATGAGCATCAATGGTCGAGTAAAGTAAAAAAAAATCACAGCTCATGCCGATATTTTTCCAGTCTTGGATGAATTTAGGCCGCTCCTGGCGGAGATAATCCAGAACCAGCTGGATGAATTCTTCCCGCCCCATTTTTGCGGCATTAATTTTTTTTTCTTTCTGCACCAGCTTCTCAGTAGGCAGCCCGTTGTCATCAGTGCCAAAAGGATAGAATACATTAAAGCCTCTCATCCGCTTATAGCGAGCCATAAAATCCTGCTGCGAGTAAGAAAAGGCATGCCCCAGATGCATTCGGCCAGAAACAGTTGGCGGAGGTGTATCAATGCCGTAGATTGGCTGATCTGAGTGCTCATTAAACTTGAATATCGCTTTATCTTCCCAGAACTTCTGGATTCTTGGTTCTGCTTCCTTGGGATTGTAATTATTTGGCAATGGCATGGTCTTAGGGCTTGATTGTGCTTTTTATTTAAAAAAGCTTTTAAAAAAGGGCTGAAAATAAGGGTTATGCTGCTTATACCAAGGGACTATGTTGTCTTGAAACCTATTGAAGGCCAGGTTGTATCTAAACAAAGCTTGCCGGAGAAATTACAACTGCCATTTGTTGTTATGCCTAAAGCTATAGTCCTGGCTCCTTCAGTTAACCAGTTAAATGTATTAGATATAGATCAGAGAAACAACAATCTGGAACAGGTGATTATAGATTTTAATGGAACGGAAGT
>DATDXK010000011.1:0-11451 GCA_035289345.1 Candidatus Nanoarchaeia archaeon | reverse complement strand
TAGTTATGACTAGTACTTACTAAAGAATGCTAAAAAACACGAAACATTTAAAAATAAGCTCCGGTTAAGCCTCTATAATCGGGCTAGACCTAGAGTCTTAGCCCCCATCATGATCCAAAAAGTGTTAAAACGATTTGGAGGAGATTAAAATGAGAAAACTTTTAAGCATAATGGCAGTTCTTGTTATTAGCTTACTGGCTGTTTCTTTAGTAGCGGCTGTTCCTGCTACTAGTACTGTTGGCAGTTTAAACGCCAATAGTGTAACAGTTGAAGTTAATGATGAAGAGCTAGTTACAGGTAATCTCTTAGTTGTAGAAGAAGGAGAAACCCTGGATATCGAAGTTGAACTGCGCAATAATGGCGCAGTTAATGCTGAAGGTATCGAAGTTGTGGCTCGGTTAAGTGGCTATGAGCACTCTGATCGTGTTTCAACAGAAGATTCAACCGGACTTTTTGATGTAGATGCAGGCACCCGTAAAACAGTTGATCTGGAGCTAAATGTTCCCAGAGACTTGACTAACGGCCTTAATACATTAAGAGTAACGGTTCTAGACCGAAATTCAGCACCAATTCAGTTTAACTACCCCATTCAGATCGAATCGCCTAGACATGCTGTGGCTATCGAAGACGTGACTTTCTCTCCCGGTAATACCGTGAAAGCTGGCCGCTCTTTGCTGACTACTGTCCTAGTTGAGAATCATGGCGACAGAACTGAAGAAGATGTTAAAGTTACCGTAGCAATTCCCGAATTAAGCCTTAGCGCTTCAGAATTTGTTGATGAAATAGAATCTGATGACAGCGAAAACGTATTCGGAGACTTTGATGGCGGATTGATGTTAAGCATCCCCGCTGATACAGCTGCAGGAGAGTACAGCGTAGTTGTTACTGCCCAATACGATGATCTGAAAGAAACTGTTAAGCAGACTTTCAAATTGACCGTGGTTGGCAATGAGCAATTTGCTAATGTTGATAAGCTGGTATTAGCCGTTGGTCCGGAATCACAGACTGTTGCTGCAGGTTCTAAAGCATCCTATGGAATTGCCTTAACTAACGCAGGCAGTGCTTCTAAAGCATATACCTTGAAAGTAGTTACTGGCGATTGGGCTTCCGCTTCATTAAGTGAAAGCCTGGTTGTTCTTGAACCAAGCAAAAACGCAGTAGTATACGTTGATGTTAACGTAGCTCAAAATGCTCCAGTTGGCGCACATGTAGCTTCCGTTAGCGTAATGTCGGGCACCGAAGTTCTGGAAACTGTAACTTTAAGTGCTAACGTAGTTGATGCTAAAGCTAATAGCACCGGAAAAGATTCAGTTAGCTTAAGAAATGGACTAGAAATAGCCTTGATTGTACTGGTAGTATTACTGGTAATAATTGGCTTGATAGTTGGTTTCAGCAGACTGCGTAAGGACGACGAAGACGACAAAACTTACTACTAGGTTAAATAATTAATTTTTTTCTTTTTTTTTTGTTTTTCTTCTCTTTTGTTTTCTTGAAGCTATTTTATTTTTAGTCATTTTTTTTTGTTTAACAACTTATTTAAATTGCTTTCAGGGCAAGATCCGCAATGTATATTACTGTCATCGGCGCCGGCCCAGTAGGCTGTTATGCTAGCTATTTATTAGCTAAGGCTGGCCACCAGGTAGAGATTTTTGAGAACCACCAGCAGATTGGCCTGCCCATTCAGTGCACAGGCATCCTTACTTCTGATTTTGAGGAGTTTAATTTTCCGCTGGACTCTTTCCTGGTCAATACTATTGACAAAATTGAGGTCTATTCCCCCCATAAGGCCGTAACTGTCAGGCAGAAAGATTACATCGTCTGCCGGAAAAGATTCGACAATTTCTTTGCTGATTTGGCTAAGCAAGCCGGTGCTAAAATTTATGTTGATCACTCTTTTGTCAGAAAAGAAAATTCAGAGATAATAATTAAAGATTCTAAAAACAATGCTGAAAAAAAATTAAAACCTGATTTAGTGATCGCTGCCGATGGGCCTCTGTCGCCTACCGCTAAAGCCTTTGGCCTATTTCACCCAGAAAGAAAGAATTATTTTGGCGTGCAGGCTACCGTGGAAGGGAATTTTGACCCGCATACCATCAAAACTTATTTTGGCAACCAGGTCTGTCCGGGATTATTTGCCTGGATTGCGCCAGAATCAGCCACACTGGCTAGAATAGGATTGGCGATGCTAAAAAATTCTAAAGCCTATTTTGACCTGCTTATTCAGCAACAGGGATTCAAGGTTAAAGAGCTGCAAGCAGGAACCATTCCATTATATCATCCTAGGCAAAAATTGTATAAGAATAATTGCTATGTCCTGGGCGATGCCGCTGGTTATGTTAAAGCCACTACCCTTGGCGGCTTAATTCCCGGGCTGAAACAAGCTCAAATTTTGGCAGATTGTCTGGTCAATAACAAGAATTACCAGAAGGAGATTGCGCCATTGAAGAGGAAGCTGTGGCTGCATCTGCAGGTTCAGAAAATCCTTAACCAGTTCACAGATGGCGATTGGGATCTATTAATTTCGTATGTCTCACAGCCGAAAGTGGAGAGGATATTTCAGAAATATACGCGAGATAATCCTATTCCGCTAGTTGCTGGAGTTTTATTAACAGAGCCACGCTTTCTAAGATTTTTGAAGCATGTGGTTTAAATAAAACAATTTATAATAGCAGAACTAAATAATTAATGGATTTTTTCCGCTATTATGCAAAAAATTTCGCCTGGTGTAAACCCCCGCCCTTTAGGGCGAAATTTTTGCATGCTAAAAATGCGTAGTTGAGAAACCGCCTCTTTTGAAACCTCGTCATTTATGGCGAGGTGAGGCAGTTTCACGCATTTTTAGCATATAGGAAGATCTCTGGTCTTATAAAAGTAGAGGTTATTTTTAACCAGATGGTTGTAGAAAGTCTAATTCAGTTACCCCATTACCCCATACCATTGATACAATAGCCGGTTAACGCCCTTCACCAGCTCCCAGCCGGTCCCTTTGACTCTTATGCAGGTATCTTGGAATTCGATTTCAGGTGTTTCAGAAATCATCAATTCAATTACTGGCCGCCCTTCAGCGTTTTCACAATTGATGACCTCCCGATCTTCACAAACTTCATTCTCCTCCGTGCAAGAGCCGACAGGCCGGCGATCCAGACCTTTGGCCAGGTTAAAGCTTAATTCAGAGATCGCCAGGGTGTAATGCTGGTTGATTACTTTTGGGTTAATGGCCACGTATACATCTTCTCCATCATTAAAGGCCGGATTTAAATCACCGGTAAAAATTACTCCTTCCAATTCCCGCGGGGCAAAATGCAAGGGGATCTTAAGCCTGGTGCCGAACTTGTTTATTTCCGTCCACCATAAGCCGTCGGCCTTCACAAAACTGAAGCCGTTATAGACATACCCATCAATTTCCTCGTTAAGATTTCCCTCCAGATTGTCCTTATGCAAGTCATCGAGGTTGATAATTCCGGCGCTGGTGATATTATTGTATATTGAAAAGCCGCTGATTACGATTACAAACAAGATAATAGTTATCCCGATTAGAACCAAGATATTCTTAGTATTTGACGTCCTACCAAAAGAGTCATCAGCTACCGGGTCATGAAGATGATTTGGCTCTTCGATAATAACTTCCTGGCCATTATCAGCTGCTAAGGCAGTTATCGCCGCCGTGCTTTCCCGTTTATCAGGCATTATTCTGTTGAACGGCAGCCGGTTTAAATAATTTATGAATAGCTTTATAAAGCTAATTTGCGGAGGCAATTAATTATGGACACCTTGTCTGTAGCAGAGAAAATTTATTTGGAACATTTTGATTCTGTTGTTTGCTTTGAAAGGGCCATTTTTTTTAGTTGGGGATGCACTATCGGCGACTGCGCGTTTTGCTACATGAGCACCCAGCCTAAGGATAAGGAATTGCAGGAGACTAAACGAAGCCCAGAGTCTATTTTTGCAGAATTGATCTTATCGCGGGCTGCTGGCTGGGAAATTGGTTTTTTTACCGGCGGGATAGGCATCTTAAAACCAGCGGAATTAGAATTTTTGCTGAAAGTGTCTGCCGAAATCATTGGCCAAAAATTGTGGTTATCGGTTGGTCCGGTAACTGGGTCGTTGCTAAAAAGGTATCTGCCTTATATCAAAGGAGTAGTAGGATCGACGGAGACGATTAATCCTGATCTGCATAAAACAGTTTGTCCCTCTAAGCCCTTGGCTCCCTATGAGCGTATGTTTGAAGAAGCTGGCCGTTTAGGGCTGGAAAAGGCCATGACCTTCATTGTTGGTTTAGGTGAAACAAAAAATGATTTGCCGCTGCTGGTTGATTTTATTAAAAAGCACTCTATTTCAAAAATTCACGTTTATGGCTTGATTCCTCAACCTGGAACGGCTTATGCCGACAGCCCAATTCCCAGTGCAGAGGAGCAGGCCTGGTGGATTGCCCAGCTGCGGGTTTTGTTTCCCAAGCTTGATATTCAGTGCGGGGTCTGGGAAGATCGCTTGGAACGAGTGCCGCTGCTTCTAAAGGCTGGAGCAAATTCTATTTCTAAGTTTAGGGCTACCAAGCTGTTTGGGACAGCTCTGGCTAAAGATATGGAGCAGCAAGTCCAGTCGGCGGGCAGAACTTTTCGCGGTACGCTGACAAAGCTGCCTGAAGTTGATTGGGATAAAGAAATAAATCGGCTATCATTGGACGAGTCCATGAAACTAAAGATTAAGCCTAAACTGAAGTTATATCTGAATCAGATTCAGGCTAATTTAAATTCTAGAACTCTTATTTCAACTTTACTTGCTCCGCTTGATGCTAAAGAGAGCCCCTGATGGGATTTGAACCCACGATCTTTCGCTTACGAGGCGAACGCACTACCACTATGCTACAGGGGCATAACGGGAACTAAAAGCGGCTTTTTATTAAACTTTTCTTAACCAGTTTTGATTTAAGAGATCAAGCTTAACTGGGCTAATAATATTTATCGCTAGCCAGCAGCTGTTCCAAGCACTGCCTATTTTTCTGTTTATCAAATGAAGCTGACCTAGTGATATATTTCATTCTGAATTGATCAGCTTGTTCAAGAAAAACTGCCAGCAAATGTTCTCGTGCACCAAGGTATCTTCCAGCAACGTTTCTGGTCAACTCTGGGGGTGAACCTTGCCTGAAGCAATATTGCAGCCAATCCAAATGCCCATCCTTAGGGTAGAATAAGAGCCGATAATTGAAAGAGCCGTGCAAAACAGCAACTGCCCCCGGAAACTTATCGCTAGGCCCGCCTTTAACAACGTCAGACTTGGAAATAATCTCGGCGTGTTCTGGATCATTGGGATAGTATTGCAGGTAAAATTCGATCTGGTTTCTAAAATACAATTGCTGGTCTAAGTTTATCCGGTTTATAACATCAAATTGCCGATTTATTGGAGTAAAGCAATCTTCATAAGTCGGCCTGAATTTTCTGTTGAGCGTTTGCGAGATAAAGCCTTTGGGCGTTCTTCTTACCACATATATCGACTTATGAAAATAAACATCTTTTTTTGAAGCGAATACTCTGTAGCTATAATCAATTTGGCCTTCATCCCTTAACTTGGCTACAAAATCTTTGACTGTAAAACTGATGGTCATGACTTATACTAAAAAAGCAGAAAGCTAAGCCATTTAGTCCTTGGTTAGGCGCTTTCCCACTTTTTTATGAGTTTAAAGGAGTCGATTTTAAAAATGTTGGCAACTAGAAATTCCAATTAAGAAATCAACTTTTTTTCAGCCTAAACCACTTGGCACCATCTTCAACCAAATAGCCTTTACTCTTGATTTCATCTCTTAGCTGGTCAGATTTAACCCAGTCCTTTTCAGCTCTGGCTTTCTCCCTCTCTTTAGCCAGCCTGACGATTAGGGTAGGGATTTTATCTGTTCTTATACTTCCTAAATTGAACCCTAAAATCTTATCGAACTGCAACAGCAACAAATACTTGTCTTTATCAGTCAGTTCTTTAGCTTTAACTACTTCCCAGACTACCGCCATGGCTTTAGGAGTGTTTAAATCATCATTGACTTCTTTAACGAATTGGGCTAGATATTTTTTCTGCCTGGGCTTGTGCTCTTTATCCTTGGATGCTTTAATTTTTAGGATCAATTCAAGCAGTTTTTTTCTAGCCTGTTTAGCCCCTTCTAGCGCTTCCCAGCTGAACATTAAAGGATTTCTATAATGTGTTCCCAAGCAGAGATAACGGTAATCCAACGGATGATAGCCGTTCTGAGTAAGAGTGGCCAGAACAATAATATTCTTCTTAGACTTAGACATTTTCTCGCCTTTATCCAGGACTACAAATTCATTATGCATCCAATATTTCACCCAGGGCTTTTTATTGAACGCTGCTTCGGACTGGGCGATCTCATTATTATGGTGGATCTTAGCCAGGTCCTGTCCGCCGCAATGGATATCAAATTGTTTTCCTAAATACTTGGAAGCCATTACAGAGCATTCAATGTGCCAGCCAGGGAAGCCAAGGCTGTCGCTGAATGGTGAACTCCAGCCGAGATTTTCATTGAACTTCCATAAAGCAAAATCACGATGGTTTTTCTTTTCACCGGTTTTAATTCGTTGATGTTCCTGATTGTTTTCTACTGCAGCTAATTTCCCATAATCTTTCAATTTAGCGGTATCAAAATAAATTCCGTCACTAGTCTGGTAGGTAAAGCCTTTTTTTTTAAGAATGGTGATAAACTTAATATCTTCAGGGATATGTTCGCTGGCTTTAGGCATCTGATCTGGAAGCAGGATATGCAATTGTTTTAAGTCTGCCACAAAGGCTTTGAGGTATTTATCAGCCAGAGTCTTCATTCCAGCCAGAGTTATTGGCAAGCCTTCCCTTCTTAAGCCTTTAGTCATCTTATCTTCACCTTCATCGGCATCAGAGGTTAAATGGCCTACATCAGTAATGTTCATGACATGGTCTACTTTAAATCCATTAAATAAGAGAGCCCGCTTAAGGATATCTTCAAAGATATATGACCGAAAATTGCCGATATGTGCAAAATTATATACCGTAGGGCCACAAGTATAAAGCCCGGCAAAACTGTTTTTTAGCGGGACGAATGGTTCTTTTCTCCGATTTAGCGTATTATACAGAACTGGGGGCATATATTAGTTATTGGCAAAATAATTATAAAAAACTATCGGAAGAATTGTTTAGCTATACGCTTTGCTGGTAGCCATCGGCCCAAAAAGTTTTATTTTTTTGCACAATCTTTATATATTTACTACTTAATAGCTACATAAACACTTGGTTAAGCTCGGCTTTATAATTATCTTAAGCTTAGTAAATATAGTTAATATCATGAAAGGCAAATGGTTTGAAATTAAGGAAGAAGTAAGGGAAGAGATCAATGCCATTGGATTTCAGCAGAAATGGGTTCTTGACCCTAAAGGTTATTTTTTGGTCAGGGTAAACAAACAAGCCAGGCAAATTGAAGTTGGCCATTGTACTATCAATCACCGGCTAGTCCGGATTATCAAAGGTAAAACTCCGGAAGAAATAATGTATAAAATAATTGATAATAAATATGTTTCTTTAATGGACCATGCTGCTTATCTGGGCAAGGAATTGGAGAAGGCCTTTTTGTCATTAAAGCTGGGATTTGAGTACGTGCAGGATCCAGAGTTTTGCCCCTTGACCAACAGCTGAAAGGCTAATGCTTAGTTTTTTATTCTCTTTCATAATTTATATAAAGCAATTTCTTTAGCTTATTTTCCCTAAAATGAACAATTTTGTGGTTATTCCTGCCCACAATGAAGGCAGTAAAATTGCCTCGGTGCTGGCTCAGGTAAAAAAGCACGCCGACAACATCATTGTTGTAGACGACGGCTCTTCAGATGATACTGCTGAAATTGCCAAGCAACTGCAGATAACCGTGATCAGCCATTCCATTAATCTAGGAAAAGGAGCCGCCTTGAAAACCGGCTGTGATTATGCCTTGGAAAAGATGGCCGATAGAATCGTGGTCTTGGATGCCGATGGGCAGCATGAGCCAAAGGAAATCCCCCTGTTCTTTGAGACACTTAAAGAGGCTGATATTGTCTATAGTTTCAGGAAAGATTCTTCCAGGATGCCGCTGGTGCTAAGATTAGGGAACAGCCTGATCAACAGCGTCTTGAAATCATTGTTCAGCATTTCCATCCAAGACAGCCAATGCGGCTACCGTGGCTTTACGGCTGAAGCTTACCGAAAAGTAAGATGGACCGCCACAGATTACTTCATGGAAACAGAAATGATTATTAGAGCCAGCAAAAATAAGTTAAGATATGTGCAAATCCCTATCGAGACTATTTACTCTGATAATTATAAAGGCACCACTGTCTTTGACGGGGTAAAAATATTCTGTAAAATGGTCTGGGGCAGATTGTTATGACTAGCACAACCTTCTGGATCCAATTCTTGGGGGTATTATTCGGGTCCTTGATGCTATACTTCTCTTTTGTAAAGTTTAAGCGTAGAGAACTGAAAGAGCTGGAATTCCTGCTGTGGAGCGTCAGCTGGTCGCTGTTAATTTTTATCGCCATCGTGCCTTCGCTGATCGATTTTATTATCGAGCCGCTGCATTTCTACCGCCGGCTGGATTTTTTTGTGGTCTTTGGCTTTTTTGTCCTGTTAGGGCTAAGCTTTTATAATTACAGCACGTCAAAAAAAATGGAGCGAAAATTAGAGAAATTCGTGCGGAGGCAGGCGCTGCAAGAATGCCGCACTAATAATATAAGCACTAAAAATCCAGTACTCAAGCCATGAAAATCTTGTTTGTCTGTGAAAATTATTTCCCCCATGTCGGCGGCGCGGAAGTCGTTTTTAAAAACCTGGCTGAGCGTTACGTTAAGTTAGGGCATAAAGTTACCATCCTTACGCATCGCTTGCTAAATACGCCAAAACTAGAAAGAATCAATGGCGTAAAAATAATCAGGGTTGAATCAGGGCATTCACGATACATTTTTACCTTCAGTTCTATTTTCAAGGCCATCAGCCTGGCTAGGAAGCATGACCTGATTCAGACCACTTCTTTCAATGGCGCTCCCTGCGCCTGGCTGGCTGGTAAAATTACTCAGAAGCCAGTAGTCATTACCGTGCATGAAGTATGGGTCGGGAGATGGAAAATGGTAACTGGTTTTTCTTGGCTAAACAGCCAGATTCATGAACTGCTGGAGAAAGCAATTTATGCTTTGCCTTACGACCGTTATATCTGCGTTTCAAATGCAACTAAGAATGATCTGTTAGAGTTGCCGGTGATTAACAGCAAGGTGGAAACGATTTATAATGGGTTTGATGATGAATTTTGGAGCAAAAATAAAATCAACGAAAATGCTTCAAATTTGCCTACCCAGCCACAGCAAGCTGCGTGGTATAAGACCCCTGCGGTAATTAAAACAAATACTGCCATTTTTTCGAGGCAAAATAAAGAAATTTTTGCAAAAAATTTACTAAATGGAGTACATGAAAAGGAACTGCCGGCAGAAAATAACTTTGTTTTTTTCTCCTGGGGCCGGGCTGGCCCGTCCAAAGGCTTTGAGCTTCTGATTAATGCTATTCCTAAGATTTGTGCAAATCTTCCCCAAGCCAAGTTTAGATTAATGTTCAGCTCAGGAAAAAGCGGCACTTCCAGAAGAAAGCAGTTGCGGCAAATGATTAAAAATCTTAACTTGGGCCAGATGGTGGAAGTGATTAATCCAGTGCCTTATGTTGAAAATAGGAATTACATCGCTTCTGCCGATAGCGTGATCATTCCTTCCCTTTCAGAGGGCTTTGGCTATGCCGCTCTGGAAGCTGCCGCCCTGGGAACTCCTGTGTTAGTTTCTTCAGCCGGTTCGCTTCCGGAAATTGTTTCTGGCAAATATCTGATTTTTGAAAAGGGAAATGTCCGTGATTTAGTCCAGAAAGCCCTGATGATGGCTAAGGGAAACTATCATCAGGCACCCTTTCGTAAATTTCCCTGGGAGACCTGCGTAAATAAATATTTGGAAGCGTATCGGAGGTTGGTTATGAAAAAGAAGCTTAAACAGTTTTAAGCAAATTGAATCAATGGTGTGGCATCGGAATGTATGCGCTGTTGGTAATTGTGGAACGGCTTCTGCTGTTAGGCGTCCCGATGACCGAAGGGAGAAGCGCAGCGTCCCCGAGCACCGCAGACCGCAGTCGAGGAGCGGAGGAGTCGTGAAAAGACGATCAAGGGCAGAAGCCCAATAGAGTAATACATCAAAAGGCAATCCCCTCTTAGTGAGTTAGTGGTCGTTAGAATTTCGGCACCGTAAAATGTGTGAATAGGTTTAATAAGCTCTGATTATTTTCTTAGAGTTATGTGGGAACTTCGAGAAACAAGCGAATTTGAACATAAGTTTGAGGAACTGCCTCCAGATATTAAAGAGAGGTTTGAGAATCAGATAAAGAAATTGCAAGAAAGTCCCTATGCACTCGGTAGGCCTCTTGGTTATCCGTGGTTTAGGGAACTGAAAAATGATAAGTGGCGTGTTTACTACCTCATCTATGATCAGCTGGCCGTAATCTTGTTTGTTGGCGTGTCTGATAAAAAGAGCCAGCAAGTAGTTATCAATGTCATTAAGAGCAATTTGAAGGTGTTTAAAGAATTTGTTGAAAAGAGAGCAAAAATATTATAAAGAAGAAGAGATTATACCTATTAAAATGGACAAAGAACTTCAAGAATTGATTGATGAACGCCAAGAGCTTATTGACAGGCTGTGCATGGAGATTATTGCAGTAGAGGAAGGTATGATTAAAATTCCAGTTGAAGCAAAATGACTGAAGATATTAAACACGTTAAAAAAGAACTGAAAGAGCAAAATGAGTTTCTTCACTCTATGTTGAGGTCTTTTGAAGATATTAAGAAAGGAAGGGTTAAAAGATTTAAATTTTCAAAAGAAAGCGCTGCTTAATCCCTTGTTTATCTGTCAAATTGTTCAAATATCCCTGCTGGAAGTTGATAACCTTTTATTTCTTCTAAAGTTATGAACACATCAATAAGTTTTAACTCTTCAGGGAATTTTATTCTTAATTCATTGATGAATTCTCTCAATTCAGTTGAATTTTTGGCTATGAACCCAATATCATAATCCCACGGACCAATATATTTGTAATAAAAAATAACTTTGGGTGGAGAAACCTGCAAGGTTTCGGAACCGTTAAATTCCTGTTATATTCGTCTGACCAACGGGAAGACCTAAAATTTAGTGCAACGATGCCGAAGGCAAAAAATTAAAGTCGTCGTGTCTATTGTTTTTTTATGGAGGTTTCCGCCGCCGTTTTTTGCTTCTTTTTTCTGAAAAAAGAAGAGTGGGGGATTTCCGTTTAATTACCGAAAGATATTTAAATATTAGATTATTCTAATATAACAATATGAAAGAACTATATGAAATTCATGCTGAAATGTGCAAAGTATTTTCAAATTCAACAAGGTTGGAAATATTGAATTTATTG
>DATDXK010000010.1:0-2548 GCA_035289345.1 Candidatus Nanoarchaeia archaeon | reverse complement strand
CCTGCCGTAGATAATCCACTGAAGCCTGCCACTTCCCGCAGGTTCCTCCTTTGACATTTAATATAACCTTCCACGGAGCAAACAAGCAGGGCAAGATCAAAGCCTGCAATAGCAAGGTAATGCTTCCAGCCGTGCCAATGTCGATATTATAGGTTCCTGGTTTGACTTTTCCTGGCTTAAACCGCAATTCGGTAGAGCCAACCTCTACTTCATTAGTTTCTGCTTCGCAAATCTCTTTCAGGGCTTTGATTGCCGTTAGATGCTGTGCTTTCAGTCCAGGCTGTTTTCTCCCGGACCGGATTTTAGTGACATGGAAAGGCTTTTCAGTCAAGGCGGAGAGGGCTAAAGCCACGCGGACTAAACTGCCGCCGCCTTCGAGATAAGAACCATCTAATTGTATCATTTATTTTTGTTAATGTTTAGTTTTTATTAATGTTATCTTAGAAAGTTATCTAACCACAATAAATTATAATATTAAAATCATAAAAAATTAAAAGTTATTTTTTATTCCGAAGCCAGCTTCCAAATTGTCTTGATTCCTAACAAGATTGCTCCTGGAACCACAAATACGACAATATTGCTTAAGATTGACCTTAAGTACGGGCCCACCGCTGGAATCAATCCTAGATTGACAATCCCTGCCAGCATTAAGGCAATAGAAGCGATTAAGAACGGCATGGTTTCTTTTGCCGCTAAGTTAAACAGCCCTACAAAAAATCCTAGTATGACCAGCGTGGTAACTAAAATTTGCGGCCCAATTATATCTTTAAACAAGCCAGCTACAATAGCTACCAATAAACCTACAAAGAAAGCATAATGGGCGACGCGATGGAGTTCCATCTTGCCTTTATCTAATGATTTAAAACTTCCTCCTTTTTTTACCATAACACTATCACCTCAATAATATACTAAAATTCCCATAACTTCAACATTAAACGGGAATTTTATATATATAAAATGTGCAAATTAGTTTATTATAACACATTTTAGTATAATCACTTATTAAATTATTTAGATATATAAATCATTCGGTTGATAAAGCACAGTAGAATCATCCTCTACCTCTAAGTAAATTAAAAGAAGCGTCCCGGGAGAGATTTGAACTCTCGATCACACGGTTAACAGCCGTGTGCTCTAACCGCTGAGCTACCGGGACATTTAGTTGATAACTTAGTGTACTACCGAGCAACGAAGTTGCGAAGTGTACTACGAACGCAAAATCGTAATTTGCTGCGGAAAACAGCTGAGCTACCGGGACATGGCTCTCAAAATAAACAATTGTTTTATAAATATTTCTTCCTATTTGAATTTACATGCTCCTCAATCCCAATCTAGAAATTATCGATTTAGCCTTATGGTTAAAGAAAGAACAGATTTTGATAATCAGCGACCTCCATCTTGGCTATGAAGAATACCTGCAGCAGAAAGGCGTCTTTTTGCCCAAATTTCAATTGGCCGAGATTGTTAAGAGTTTGAAGAGTATTTTTAAGAAAGTTAAGCCGGCAACTATAGTCATCAACGGCGATTTAAAGCATGAATTTGGCCGGGTCTTGAAACAGGAATGGAAAGAAGTCCTCCAGCTGATCGATTTCTTATTACAGAATTGCCGGAAATTAATCCTAATCAAAGGCAACCATGACCTCATTTTAGGCCCGATTGCCAGTAAAAAGAATGTTGAGATTGTTAACGAGCACCAAATTAATGATATCCTAATCATCCATGGCGATAAGCTTGTCCAAAAAACAACTGCCAAAACACTGATCATCGGCCACGAGCATCCTGCTATCACGCTGAAAGAAAAAGGCAAGATCGAGAAGTATAAATGTTTTCTGCTGGGAAAGTGGAAAAATAAGAGCCTGATTGTCCTGCCCAGCTTCAATCCGCTGCTGGAAGGGACAGATATAGTTAAAGAACGGCTGTTAAGCCCATTTCTCAGTAACATCTCTAATTTTAGGGTGGTCGTGGTCGGTAAAGAAGAAGCCTTCGATTTCGGAAAACATATCTCGCTCCTTGCGGCGGTGGGGGCATATTAGTAAACAAGGTATGTTTTCCGGACGAAAAACCCAACTAGATATTTCGCCGCTTGCAGTAGTTGGGTTTTTCATTTCGGAAAAGTTAAACTCCATCCGACTATCTAACTAATTTTTCTTCTCGCTTTCTGGTTATACCCTTTCTGTTTAAGCTTGTGATATTGGCAGAAAACTATCCTTCTTAATGCTTTTTGTTGGCAGCGGACACATATCCCGGCTTTTTTTCTTTTAGAATAAGAAGAGCGCCGGCCGGAATTAAGCTTTTTTTTATGCAGCTGATAAAACTTGACGAAGCGGTTGGGATAAGTTTCCTGTTTCTGGAACTTCTTAATGATCCTTAACATTGGCATTGGGGGCAATAATAAGTCCCTCGCCCTCCTAAACTTATTTTTTTAAGCAAATGTTTTTTTGGGCACTTCTCTCGGCCGTAAACTGCCAGATATTTCTGAAAGCCGCCAGTCCCTTCAATATGGACATAATTTTCTACAGTGGTGCCGTGATGTTTGATAGCCAAATTC
>DATDXK010000009.1:0-7913 GCA_035289345.1 Candidatus Nanoarchaeia archaeon | reverse complement strand
ATGCAAAAAATTTCGCTGGGTGTAAAACCACGCCCTTTAGGGCGAAATTTTTGCATGCTAAAAATGCGTAGTTGAGAAACCGCCTCTTTTGAAACCTCGTCATTTATGGCGAGGTGAGGCGGTTTCACGCATTTTTATCATATGAAGCTAATCACAACTGAGCAGTTCCAAGTTTATCACGGAAAATAATTTAAAAGAAACTATCAGCAAATTATCTGCTAAATTAAACCACCATAACAGTTAAACAACCCTGATTTTTTGACGAAGATTTAAAACTGAGTAGTGTATATCCAAAAGATCAGTGTATATCCAAAAGATGAAACAGCCTGATTTAGAATCACGATTGGCATCAGCAGAATCCCAGTCTGAACAACTACCCTCTCCAGAAGAGCTTAAGAAGCCTGGATTTTTTAAAAATTATCTTGTCGATACAACTGCCGGATTATCTTTTTATACGCCCATCGTGGCAGCAAATGAATATTTTATTGCTGGCATGAGTTCTCAGGAAGTTCTTAAAACACGTACCTTTGGGATTTGCGTGAACCTGGTTCTTTTACGACCGGCTGCAAAGTTTAGGCAATGGTGGGCTGATCAATGGAAGGCCAACGCTGAAAGTTCTGCCATTAAGAAATTTCTCATTGATACGTCTTCTACGATAATAATCTCGGCCCCAGTTTATTCTGCCATCTTATATTCCTCCGGTGCATCACTTAAGGAAGCAGCCATAGCCTTGCCTACCGGAATAGCCACCGGCATACTCTTAGCACGACCATATGGGTTTTATCTCGACCATTGGCGAAGGCACTGGGGAACAAAGCCAACCTTCTAACTTCATAACCGTTAAATAGCCTGGCTTTTTTTTCTAAGCCATGATTATCGAGAGAGACGACCCTTTTCTTACCTGCTGGTCCAGTGAGAAGAAGCTGAACGGAAAGAGTTTTGACGAATTATTTACGATTGATTCGTTTCCCCTGTGGTGGTTCTATAACCGAACTTTTGTGCCATATATTCTTCCTAAGCAGATCAACACTTTTGATTATATTGCTAAAAAGAAGAAACTGTCTGCGGTCAGCAAGATAAGGCTGGAGCTGGCTGCTTTAGGGATAAGAAACATGATTTACTTTAACGAGCGAAGAAAGCTGGCTTTTTTTAATCAAGGTAAGCTAGCCGTAAAGGATAAGTTGCTTTCGCCAAACAAGCGGCTATCAACTGAAGATGCTGCCAGCCAAAAAACTGAAAAAATTCTTTTTTTCAGCTACTCCAACCATCTGCTGGCTAATGGAGATGTATTCCGGGTGCAGCCGCTGATTAATGAAATTAAAGCAAAATCGCCGTTCCGGCCCCTGGTCTTGTTTGTGGACACTCTTTCCAGCAAAAATTACCGCCAGCTGCTTAATCAGCAGACGATCTACCATTATTGCAGCCCAGAGATCCAAGCTAAAGCTTCAGCTGAGGCCAAACGCCTTTGCCAGCAATGGAGCAGTTTAAGAGATAAAGAAAAATATCGGCTGCTGCAAAAAGAAAATTTTTCCTACTGGCCTTATCTTAAGCCGGCGTTTAAAGTATTCCTTTCTAAGAAAATGTTAACCCTGCTGATTTCTTACTATGAGGCATCTAAACAGGCTATACTCCAAGAGAGCGTTAAAGCCTTAATCATCACCTCGCAAAATAGCCTTTTTGACAAATGTATCATTGCTGCCGCCCAGAAATTGAATGTCCCGGTACTGAGGATCCAGCACGGCATCGGCGAAGGCTTAGTGCCACCTACAAGAACCGACCAATATTACAAGCTGGTCTTTAGCGAAGAAGTTAAAAAAGAATTAGTCAGCATTGGCTGGCAGCCGGAAAAAGTAATCGTGGTCGGCCCGTTGATTTTTGATGAGCTTCACCCGTTCAAGGGGGATAAAACCAACGGAAAGAAAAACATCCTGGTTGCCACTGCACCACTGGTTACCGAGTGCAATGGGCAAAAGAATTATTTTAAACGGCTGGAATTGGTAGTTAAGAGCATTCAGCAGATTCCTGGCTGCCAGATCAGGGTCAAGCTCCATCCGGCCGAGACCAACATTGGCTCTTATCGAAAATATTTTAAAACAAACGGGATGGCTGATATAGAATTCTATGACCACAACCTGCAAAGAAAACAGTTTTACCAATTAATGGTGTGGTGTGACGTATTCATCAATTTCGGCTCTACTTCGGCGCTGGAAGCGATGATCATCGGCCGGCCGGTAGTAACTGTTAAAGTCATCAATTTTGCAGCGATGACTAACTGGCAGGATGAGAACAGCTTAGTAGTCAGTACAACTTATCAGGAAGATATTAAGCCGGCTATTGAGACCGCCTGGAACAGTTATCCGGAACGATCATTAAAGATAAAACAGTATATTGCCAAAAAATGCGGGATGGTTGATGGCCAGGCACATCAGCGGGTTGTCACAGTGATAAATCAGCTGTTAGGCTCTTAGGAGAAGTACGTATTTAGTTGCCTTGCTATATGCGGCCTCGGCAACTAAATACGTACTAGGATAAATCATATCAATTTTACTCTGCTTCAATGCATCCCTGTTTTGGCTTTAGTTGTCTTAAATGGTTCATGGACCCCGATGCGGTAAAGCTGATTTTTAACCTGCTCTTCTTCAGCAGAAACATTTCTTGGTTGAACCAGGTAAACTGCATCTGAGAGCCTAACTTTTTCTTTAACTTTAAAAGAAACCGTTTCGCCCTTCTGGGCAGAAGAGACAGCCTGATTATCTTTTTTTAATTGATCTATTTTGATTTGATAATATCCGGTAGTTGGCCCAATAAAACACACCTCGTCCCCATTCTTTAACTGGCCGATTTCAAGCAAGACCAAAACCGCTTCGGAATGGGCATAATAATTAAGCACTTTCCCTAATTTAGTTTTACACTCCTTGGCGCTGGAGCCGTAAAAATGATGCCATGAATTATTAGTTGGCGTTCCTAAATAAAAATTTGTTGAAAATCCGCGGTTAAACACATTATTTAGTTCTTGGGCTAATCTTAATTTTTCTTTGCTGTTAAACCTGCCTTGCCCAATCAGCTCGATAGCTTCCCGATAGGCTTTGGTTACGGTGTATACATACTCTGGGCCCTTGGCTCTGCCCTCAATTTTAAAAATGCTGATCCCCGCTTTTATCAATTGGTCCAGAATTGGCAGGGCGCACAAATCTTTAGGAGACAGGACATAGTCATCTTCAAGAATAAATTCTCTGCGAGGATCTTCCACATCAGTAATTCTATACAGCCGCCTGCATTCCTGCAGGCATTGGCCGCGATTAGCTGACAATCGGTTATGGTACTGGCTCATAAAACACCGGCCTGAATAGGCTACACATAATGATCCGTGAACAAATGCCTCCAATTCCACTCTTCGGCCATTGCAGGTTAAATTATCTTTAATTATGTTATTATTGATAGCTTTAATTTGTTCCAGTGTGCATTCTCTGGCTAAAACAATTCTGGGGGAGAATTGAGAGAAAAAATTTACAGCCCGGTAATTGGCAAGGGACAGCTGAGTGCTGATATGCACTTCAATATTTTGTTCATGGCACAACTGGATGACTGATATGTCAGCTGCAATAACCGCGTCAACCTGGGCAGCTTTAACCTCTTCTAGAATCTGGTTAACCCGGTTCAATTCATGGTCAAAAACAATTGTATTCAGAGCCAGATATCCCTTAAGCCCAGACCCATGAATTCTTTCCATTAGGCTTTTCAGTTCACTAATCTCAAAGTTTCTGGCAGAGGATGACCGCATATTAATCCATTTAATCCCAAAATAAACTGCATCAGCTCCGGCTTTTATGGCACTGGCTAATGTTTCCCAATCTCCTACCGGGGCTAATAATTCTGGTTTCATTTAAGGAAGGAAAACCACTTCTTATTTAAAAAATAATTCCCTAAAATCTAATCCTAAGGCTTGTTATTAGATTTGCTTGTTATTAGATTTGCTTGTTATTAGATGTATAACCGGCATTGTGTATAGTACCGATATCGGTTAACATCAAATATCTTATAATAGTATAGTAAATTCCCCTCCACCTTTTTAAAGAAAAATACTTCTATCCCATAGACTTTTTTCCAAAAAAATGTTAACCTAAACCGATACCACTCTTCTTTTTCCGACTAAAAGCTATAGTACTGATTTCAGTTAACTTGTACCGAAATCGGTTAACGTTTTGGCTGCTTTTTAAAGCCTCTTTTTGTAGGCCTCATTTGGCGTCATATAATCAACTGCCTCACTCAATCTCTCCCGATTGTACCACTTAATAAAATCTTCAATCGTTTCAAATCTTTCGTCAAATTCTGCATCCAGAATGTGATGAAACTTCTCTAGTTTCCCATTTGTTTGCGGATGTCTTTTACGTGAAGGAATAAACTTTATCCCTAATTCCTTCAGTGCTTCTTTAAAAGCATGATTTGCTTTTCCTTTTTTATCATACTTCATCGGGATAAATTGAGTTCCTCTATCACTATTAAGCATCCACGGTTGAATTTCACAATCGGCAATGGCTTTGTACAGAACATTAACTGAATTTTTAGTTGTCATTCGATTAAAGACGCCATAAGCCATAATCTGGCGTGAACAATCATCAAGATAGGAGATAAATTTCTCTCCTCTCAACTTTTTTGCTTTGATAACATGCCAATCCGTGTGCCACATAATGTTTGGGATTGGCCATTCATAGCGCTTATATTTACGTGGTTTTCTTCTCTTTAAGCAAGGCTTCTGGAATCCCTCTTGTATCATCAGCCGACTAATCTTACGAAGAGAAACACCGTATCCTAATCGTTGAAGGTGCTTATAGAGCTTTCGCGCTCCATACTTTGTTTTCTTCCATTCTTGTATGCTAAAAATGCGTGAAACCGCCTCACCTCGCCATAAATGACGAGGTTTCAAAAGAGGCGGTTTCTCAACTACGCATTTTTATCATAACAATTCAAAAATTATAAAAATTCAAAGATTATAAATACCCTAAAAACTATTTTTGATCACAATTATTTAAAATTTTAAAACAGGAGGTTGAAACAATGTACAATGCTTTATCACCTAGCTTTAGAAAATTAATCTTGGCAGCAGCCTTAGCTACTGGTTTAGCGCTGCCACGACAAGCAGACGCTGGTGGTTCAGCTGAACTGCTGATTGGCCAGAACAGTACCATTTTAAACTTAAAAGTAACTGTGGAAGTTGCTCCAAACCTTCATTTTTTTACTAAACAAGTGCCTTCTGTCAATTATGATAACAAAGTCAGCCATTACGGATTAATCAGCTTAGGCTACCAGGTTTTGAATGGCTTAAATGTCGTAGCCCAGGCACAAGCCAGAACAGGAGCAGGAGCCGCTCCCAGGGCGGGATTAGAATATTTAAAATCAAGCGGTGATTTTAAATTTTATGGGCTGGCTGCTTC
This sequence comes from Candidatus Nanoarchaeia archaeon, assembly GCA_035289345.1. GTDB lineage: Archaea > Nanobdellota > Nanobdellia > Woesearchaeales > GW2011-AR9 > JAGVYX01. Next base: position 2,481 of record DATDXK010000009.1, on the reverse strand, counting down.
AACAGTACAAGAAAACCCGCAGGCAGAGCTCCAAGCAAATGTTGGTTATAAGCCAAAACTAACTGCTAATCTTCAGTTAGCTACTAGCTTGGAAGCAGTTGTCTTTCTTAGCCCAGAAAAGGGATACGATTATAGCACTTATAAATTAAGGGCAGGGTTAGCTGCCGGCAATTTAGAAGTTGGCCCAGCGGTAAATTTAAGATGTGCTGATGGAAAGTTATATTACAATGCCGGCGGAGCAGTTAAAATAAATTTCTGATAGTAACCTTCTGATTTTTTCACTTCCTCCTCTTCTCCGTTATATGCTTCAGCTCTTTGACATTTTCTACAAATTCCGGAATGACATCCTTAAACACCTTGCCCACGGCCTGCAGCTCCGTTCCCACTTCTTTCATCTTGGAATCATAATCGCTTAACTTGCCTAAAACTCCTTGATGAAGGATGGCAAAATCCTCTTTTAATTTGCGCAGGTCATTAGCCATCATCAACTGCTTCTCTTCAATTTTTTCTTTCCAATCCACGATTTTTTTTACTTCAGCGATAAGCTCATCCCATTTCTCATCAATCAGGCTTTCAGCCATCTCCTCGATGCGCTCATAGATGTTACCATCACCATTAGGCATCATTGCAGAACGGGAAGAATGCCCAGAGTAATCCATCTCCGGCATCGCCATGGCTCCTTCAGGAGAGGGCACAGCCAAATCATCCCTGCTCGATTCATCCAAGCCAGACATGGCGCCAGAAATCATCTCTTCAGAATATCCCCGTTTCATTAATTCTTCATTGATCAGGCTGTCCGTCAGCCCCTGATCCCTTAAATTCCTAACTTCAGCACTAAGATTGCTAGTTGGCATGATGAATCACCTTTCGTTTATGTTGTTTATTAATTTTTTTCTTTTTTCGGACCCGGTGCCGCAGAATAGCTTTTATCCTGGAGGCCTTGCGTGAATAAATCTGCCGCTTCATGGTCTTTTGCATCCCAGCCAAATTATCTTCAATAATTCTCTGCACGTCACGCTGGGTGACAAAATTGAGCGGATTCCATAAGTCAATATACTTCTGCAGGCTGGCTAATTCTTCAGAACCGGCTGTTTTCTGCAGCTCCAGAACTACTAAATCCATTTTCTGCATGAATTTATCCTGCTGATGCCTTAATTCTAGGACTTCTTCATTAAAATGTTTCAGGTCGCGCTTGAAAGAATTGCTCTTAAAGATAAAATCGCCTTTCAGGACATCCACTTCCCGCAGAAGATTGTTAACTTTGCTTTCCAGGCTTTTTACCCAGACATAAATCCTGGCAGGAGATAACTCTCCCGATTCCACAGACACTACTTCCGGCCTCATTTAGCATAAACCTCTTTACAGCTGGTAATATCCATTTAGATACTTAAATATTGCTTTTTTGGGTTCTGTTAACTTAATGCTGATTGGGTTCTGTTAACTTAATGTTGATTGGGTTCTGTTAACTTAATGTTGATAACCTTTTGAGGACAGAAATTATTCCAACCGGCTAATCAAATCACCCTTGCTGATTTGGCCTTCCTTTAACACCCGGGCATACCAGCCCCGCCGACCTTGCAATAATTTATTAAAATCAGGCCATCTTTCTCTTCCAACGTAAGGAAGCATTCTCAAGTTCCCGCAGGGGTCGCAAGGCTCAGAAATTTTTATTTCTACTTCTCCCGCAGAATATCTCTGACCAGAAAAAATATCTTCATAAGGAATCCCGGCGATAGTTAAATTTTCTCCCAGATCTCCAGGTTGAATCGGCCAGCCCTCCAGGTTCAATTGCTCAATCATCTCTAAGGGCATGATCAATAAGGCTTTTCCTAATCTTCCCTTAAGTTTTTCAGACCGATAACGATTAAAATCTGAATTGATTCCTTGATAGGACACAATAGCCCTTTCTACGGGCCTTTTCGGCAAGCCGCGTTCGCCAGGTGTTTCCAGTTTAATGTTAATCTGATAGATTTTACCCACCACAATTAGTTAACTTGGTCATTAATAAATATAAATTTATGTTTTCAGACCTTTACCACAGAAAACATAATAAACAAAAACAAACTTACTATTAAAAGATGGCCCTTACCAACAAAACCTGTTTTGAATCGGAAACCTTTCATGAGGGAGAAAACAAGATCCTCAGGATTTCTGCCGAAAACTGCTCTTTTCCGCCCTCTATTGAGTACAGTGATATCTGCATGTCTAAGGTTATCGACAAATTGCTGGAAAACTCCGGAGTAACTATTATCACCCTTATTCAATTAAGGGAATACGAGTACGATTACAGCCAGGTGTCACTGCTGAACGAGCTGGCTGGGGTTTATAAAAAATTAAACCGCGATGAGAGGTATAAATATTCCCAGATCATCTTAAACCCGCTGCATGAGCGCTACATCGGAGGAAGCTATGCCATTTTCCAAAGGCTAATTTCCAAACGGCTGAAAGAAGACCCCTTAGCCGCATTCGTGGAGATGAAAC
>DATDXK010000008.1:0-12551 GCA_035289345.1 Candidatus Nanoarchaeia archaeon | reverse complement strand
ACATCAGTATCATCAATGATACCGAATCGTAGTCCGATGTTAGGAAATGTAGCTAAAACACACTGCTTGTAAGCTTCTTGAAGCTGATTAATCAATGGAAGAAGTCGTTCATATTCTCGATGAAATCCTTTTGTTCCTTTCTGGAAACGCAAAAGTCTGCTCAGTTCACTCAGTGCTCCATTTCTGCTTCGCAGAACGGTAGCAAATAATTGTTTTCCAAAATCGATAACTTTTTCTATCTTAACATCTTTCTTCTTTTTGCATTTTTGGGACAGGAGTTTCACCTTGTAGGTGAAGCCTATGCCCCCCCTTCTTCACCTCTCTTTATAAATGAAAACGAAAGAAATATATAGAAGTATCAACTATAAAAAAGCTAAGAGGTCAAGGATAAGTTATAAGAATAATTTAAAGAAAATCCTGAACAGCAGCTATTCCCAGCATGTCTAATAAATTGCTTTTAAAGAAGGCAAAGAATAAGAAAAATTTTAATCAGATAGCGGATTAAAAGATTTGGTTGGTAATTCATGAAAAATAATAATAAGGATTATATAGCGAGTGAAAAGCCAAGCTTGGATGAATTAATATTAGCTATAGATGATGTTTATTCCATAGACCAGCAACGTAGGGAGGCAGATTGGTCTTCATTGAGATATAAAAAAGATTTTCTCTTAGAAAAGTGCAGTATAATTAGAAGAGTTCTCTCTGCTTATTTAGGAGATGCGCTAACTTTAAAAGGATACCTTGATACGGTTGATTATCTGGAAAATGATTTTAAGAAACTTTAACTTAAACCACAATAGTAAGATCAAAAACTAGAAAATCCTCTTCCAAATTCAATCATTTGTATCTAATAATCAGGAATAATATCGTTACCGTAAAAACAAGTGTCAGAACATTGGCTAGAATAACTGGTAAATCCTTGGTTAAAAGTCCATAAACCAGCCATAAGGCTATTCCGGTAGTCAAAATAGTATACATGCCTAATGATAATCCAGCTATCTGTCTAGTTCTGATAGTTTTTATCACTGTGGCAGATAGGAAACAGAAGTGCAAATTGCTGCTGCCATTCCTAACAAGGTAATTAATTGCATTTAAAATAGAAGATTAAATTAATTTATATGGTTTTGTATTTAAGATTCCAATGCCCCTATACTTTTCTAACTGTCTTTTCCATATAGCCGCATTTGCCGCAAACTACACGGTCGCTGTGCCGGGCCAGAAATATTCCCGGGCCGCATTTAAAGCAGAACTTGTTTTTTCTGGCAAGGGAATTATCAGAGAGAGTGTATAAACTGGCTAATCTCTTGCCGGCTTTCTTAACTTTATTTGCTGCCTTTTTATCTGCTACCACGTTCATCCCTCATCTTATGCTGGAGTAGTTTCCCCTCTCGCGAACCATTTTTCATTTCAAGCTGGTGAAGACGTTCCCTCTGCTGATTTTTTAGCTGCTTCCTCAGCTTGCTTGCGCTGATGCCCGGTTCGCTGCTCAACGCCATTACGATCCTGGAATGAATCATAAATCACCGCCTTAAACTGAGCCTTAGAAGAACCATACTTGGTCTTGATGTTCTTGATGACCACCAGGCTGGCATCTTTGCCTTTGGCCAATTCCATCACCAGGTCATTGTTGGATGGCGTAGCCTTACCCTCTTGATCGATTGTGCCAACTAATTCGCTTCTGTTTAACAGCACATTTTTCTGATTTTTAGTAATAGCAATATTCATGTGATCTTATCTAATTTTCATCTAATCTTAATGGCATACTCGCCTTTCATAGTATACCCAATCTTTTGGGCGATCATTGATTGCCCTGGATCAGTTACGTAGACTCTTCCCTGCCAATTGTTGGTAAAGGTACTGGTTCTGCATTGCGGGCAAGTGTCGCCTTCTGCCAGCAACTTACAGCGTTTGCAAAACTTTTTTTTACTCATTTTTTATTTCCGGAATTTCTACCACAGCTAATTTCCCTAACCCTTCCTGCCTCATGGTCAGGCCAATTTTTGGGTTACTCAAATCTTTAAAACTTACAGCAATGATCCGCGCTTTACATTTGTCATTAACTTTGATAGTCTGCCCGGTTTTTTTGCCCTGCAACACTTTCTCCTTGCTGAAAGTTACAAAATCGTCCATGCTTTGCGAGATGTGGACCATCCCTTCCACTCCACCGATATCCATGAAGGCCCCAAAATCAGTTACATCCCTGATTTTTCCAAACACCAGCTCGTTAAGCTCTGGCTTAAATGATAATAATTCAAATTCAGTTTCATAGAAGCCAGCGCCGTCGCCAGGCACGATAACGCCTTCCTTAATTTTGCTGACATCAATCACATCGAGGATAAACCCTAATTCCTTAGAGATATAATTTTCATAGCTTAACTTAACATTGGCCAGGACCGCTTCTTTTTTGGTCAGGTTAAACATGTTAGGCGGAACCCGGATATGGTCTTTTACTTTGATACGGTAGAACATTTTATTCCTTGTTTTGAAAGGCAGTTTATAAAGGTTTTGGTGGCTGCCAGTTCTTGGGTTAACGAGGCCAAGCATAATTTTATAAAGCGAAAAAGCCGTCTGAAGATAATGTCCCTGCGTGAGCTTAAGCGAGAGATTGAAAAACTTCCTGCAGTAGATCAAATTCTGGGTGATTTAAAAAAAGATTGCCTGCGACCAGTAAGATCTAACACCAACAACCATCTTCCGTTCCTGCAGGAACTGACCAAAGGACAGAAAGAACAATTAAACCAATTAATTTTTAATTCCACTGGAACTATCAGCTCTTTAGAAGAGGCAGCCCTGCTACAGAACAAGCTGCGTTCTTGCATCAGCTACCTGATTGAGTTAAAGTTGACAACGTTAAGCAATAACCAGAGCAAGGCTAGGGTAATAACCAACCATCTCCTGTATGATGAATTCCTAAATTTAAAAAATACTATTGCCGACATCAAAGCGTTTGAAGAGAAGGTTAAGACCTTGGAAGCGCATCACCTTGAAATCAGCGATTACCTTGAAAAGCAGATCACTTCAGAGCACGCTCTTATCTTCATGGAACTGCCGCACTGGCGCTATCTGCATAACTTGTTGCAGGTAGCTAAGGACCAAAAGAGGATTGTCCGCGACTTAGGCCGGCATTTCATTTCACTGGCTAAGAACCGGAATTATCAGGATGAGGATTGACTTTTAGTTATTTTAGTTATTAACTTCTGATTATTTTTGTTTAATTTATTCGTCCTAATGCTAATCTCTGCATCTTTCCATAGTTACAATATTCTTTGATTAGGCATTGAGGACATTTAGGTTTAATTGGTATACAAATAGTCTGCCCATGCCCAACTAATAATTTATTTACATTAATCCATTCTTCCCGGGGAATAATTCCTTGCAGTTCTTGCTCAGTCTGTTCTGCCGTGTTAGTGTCAATCCACCCCAGCCGATTGGCAATTCTATGGACATGAACATCCACAGCGATGGCTGGCTTGTTAAATACATAATTCAAGATGCAATTAGCGGTCTTTCTGCCAATGCCCGGCAACGAGGCCAATTCTTCCAGCGTGTCGGGAACGTTCCCATCATACCTGGCGAGGATCATTTCACTTAGTTTCTTTACATTTTTGGCCTTAGTCCTAAAAAAGCCAATCCGATACAATATTTTCTCTAATTCCTTAATCTCTAACTGGACAAAATCTTCCGGAGAGGAATATTTCTTAAACATCTGCTGAACAATAGGAATGGTAGTGCTGTCTTTTGTTCTAGCACTAAGCATAGTCATGATCAGTATCTGAAAAGGAGTATAATGGCCCAGAAGCTCCAACATCGTTGGCTGGTGCGTTTTTTCCAGGATTCTGAAAACAGTTGTAACCTTATTCATAAATAAATTTTAAGCGGCTCTATATCGGGATTTTTTCTAAAGGGCGTTATAATTGATAATTGATTGTTGCTAAGGATTATTTAACCTTGAATTATTTACATTTAAGCGTGAATTATTATGCAAAAAATTTCGCTGGGTGTAAAACTCCGCCCTTTAGGGCGAAATTTTTGCATGCTAAAAATGCGTAGTTCAGAAACCGCCTCTTTTGAAACCTCGTCATTTATGGCGAGGTGAGGCGGTTTCACGCATTTTTATCATACTGCTCAGGAATGGCCGTTTTTCTTGCCGGGGATTACAAAGCTTAAAGCTGATTTTTGGTCTAAACTATTACAGTACTCTTGCCAGTTAATTTCTGATTCCACTGAATCATTGGCTGACTCAGGAATAACTTTCATAGTAAACAAATACCTGTCGATAAACTCTTCAAAAACACGATCAGCGACATTAGCTAACCTAGTTTCGCTGGTGGAATGCAATATGGCAAATTCTTTAGCCTGATATCTTTTACTGTATAAGGAAGCCACAATGTCCTCCATTGCCGGCTGGCCAGCATAATCCTGGTCTGGATAGGCAGCATCCAGAGTGTCTGAAATGCGGACTTTGTTCTTTAAAAGAGTATAAACTAAGTCTTCTGGCGGCAGTTGGCCGTTAGTCAGCCTTAAGTTTAGGTTAAAAAGATTAATACCCAATTCCAATTCATCAAAAAGCCCGTAACTCTCAGCATTGACAACTGCTTCCTGAATTTCCGGGTTAACGGTTGTATAAACATTTAGGGCCAGATAATCCAACCCGCTTCCCGGATATCCGGCCGACACATCTGTTAATAAGTCCGAAATCAGGGCGTCATCCTTCCGCGCAATAGCCATTATAATCGGTTTTAACTCCAAGTTGTTTATTAAATTGTATATCAGCCAGAAAGAACTTAATTTAGGCGATTGCTCCTGATCTAAAGCTTCCTCTAAACGGCTCAGATTGTTGACGCATAACTGAGCCTGTTCAGTGATATGTTCTACCAACATCTTTGGAGACGGATCAGTGTAGCGGGTGACCCTCAAAAAATGGTCTGTTCCATGATAAAGATAATTTTCTGCTATAGGCTGATAACCGGGAATGGTGAACATAATTGGTTTTTTATCTTTAGCCATAATCTGGTTAAGGGGGAGCCTGATTTATTAAAATTATTGATTTAAAGATTTATAAAATACGGGGATTTTAACATTTAATAATCAAATATAGGATTAATCAAATTTAAGATGAGAGATTCACTTAAGATAATTAGAATATCTGCCGGGATAATTGGAACAATGCTGCTGGGGTATAAAGGATACTATTTGACAGGGAACAATAGCTCGGGTGAAAAACTAGCTTATGAAATTGAAAGATCAGGGTATCAAATAGAGCTTCATACGACTGGATTACCTGGCTTTGTAGAATTTACTAGATTTCCAGATGGCTCTCAAGAGGTTAAAATCTATCCTCGATTTCCCACTAAATCGTTTAATCGCGAGCTTCATCAGGACTTAAATGGCGATGGATTGGTTGATAGAATTATGTGCAATGGTGCAGAATGGAAAATTGACCAGTCAGGTGAATTATTAATAAGAAAACAGGACTATGATGCCCATCGTGAGAGATTTAATGAAGCGGATAGACAATTACAAAAATTAGTGGTAAGGTATCAAAGGTATCGAGCAAAAAAATAAAGAACAAACCATTTTTGGCTGCTGCATGCACCAAGACTTTACAATCTTGCCTAACCGGCTCTGTAGAAAGTCTCGCTGCGCTCGGTGGCCATCAGGCTCAGCATTAGATTTTTGATAGTAAATCCCAAAAGTAATGGAACATTACACCATGCGATTTACTATACTAGCAAATCTCAACAAGTCCCATAATTAACGAGATTTGCTATTATCTTAAAGGCCGAGGTTCCCCGTAGGGGCAACTCCCTTCTCGGCTGGAAGATCAGACAAAAAGTGCTCAGTGAGTTGATGATAACTGCACTTTCTACAGAGCCTCCTTGCACCAAAGATAGATTAACCACTCCCCACTGGACAACTTCCCATCGATTTTATAAAGAACTAAGCCAAAATGGTCTTTCAGGGAATAGGCTACCGGATAGGCTACCTAGGGGGATGATATTTAATCTATGCCATGATCACTTACTTGCCAGAACCATACACTGACCTGCAGATTAAATCAGTTTTACATCCCCTGATCAACAAATGGTTTTTTAATAAATTCAGCACCTTTACGCCGGCACAGCAGTTTGCGGTATATCCAATCCACTGCCGGAAAAATATTTTGATTTCCTCGCCTACCGGTTCAGGAAAGACCCTGACCGGGTTTTTGTCAATATTGAATGAGCTGATTGATTCTTCTGAAAAGGGAATTTTGGAAGATAAGGTTTATTGCGCCTATGTTTCTCCTTTGAAAGCCTTAGGCGCAGACATCAAGGTTAACCTGGAAAATCCGCTGCGGGAGATCGAAGAGCTGGCAGGAAAGAAGCTGGGCATCAGGATCGGCATCAGGACAGGAGACACTACGTCCTATGAAAAATCCAAGATGCTAAAAAATACGCCTCACGTCTTGATCACCACGCCGGAATCTTTAGCTATCATGATCAATTCCCCAAAATTTAAAGATAAGCTAACCAACATTCAATGGCTGATTATTGATGAGATTCATTCCCTGGCCGAGAATAAGCGTGGTGTCCATTTGTCATTGACTGTGGAAAGGCTGCAGCGGTTATCACCTGGAATAAGCCGCATCGGGCTGTCCGCGACCATTGCGCCATTAGATGACATTGCCCGCTACCTGGTAGGCTATCAGGCAGACAGCGAAAGAGATTGTTTAATCGTGGATGTGCAGTTTACTAAAACAATGGATCTGCAAGTTATCAGCCAGGTGCGCTCTTTAGCGGATAGCGGATATATGCTAAGACATAATCAGATGTATCAGCTGATCCATGACTTGATCCAAGAACATAAGACTACCTTGTTATTTACCAACACCAGAAGCGCCACGGAGCGGGTGGTGCATAACCTGAAGGAAACCTATCCTGGATTTTATAAAGATAATATTGCCGCTCACCATAGCAGTTTGGGCAAATCAGCCCGGTTTAAAACTGAACAAGAGCTGCGTGATGGAAAATTAAAAGTGGTTGTTTCTTCCACTAGCTTAGAGCTGGGGATAGATATTGGCTACATCGATTTAGTGATATGTCTAGGTTCTCCCAAATCCGTGGCTCGCGCCCTGCAGAGAATTGGCCGGGCCGGGCACCAATTGCACAGCACAGTCAAGGGACGGTTCATCGTCATGGACCGCGATGATTTGTTGGAATGCAGTTTGCTGTTAAAATCGGCTTTGGAAAAAAAGATTGACCGCGTCCATATCCCAAAAAATGCCTTGGACGTATTGGCGCAGCAAATATACGGCATCGCCATCAATGAAGTAATTAATATTTACCAATTGTTTGCGCTGGTTAAGTCCAGCTACTGCTACCACGCCTTAGAGCGGGACGATTTTTTTGAGCTGATAAGGTTTCTTTCCGGTGAATATGTCGCTCTGGAAGAGCGCCACGTTTATGCCCGCATATGGTATGACCGTGAAACGGGCCAGATCGGAAAAAAAGGGAAGATGGCGCGGATCATTTACATGACTAACATTGGAACTATTCCAGAAGAAAATTATATCACCGTAAAGGTTGGCGAGCAGGTTGTCGGGATGATCGAGGAAGGCTTTCTGGAACGCCTGAAGCCAGGAGACGTCTTTGTCCTGGGCGGGAATGTCTACCTGTTCAAATTTTCGCGGGGAATGACTGCTCAGGTCAGCGCCTCGGTCAGCCGCCCGCCCACAGTGCCTTCTTGGTTTTCAGAAATGCTGCCCCTTTCATTTGATCTGGCGATGGAAATTTCAAGATTCAGAAGACTGATGGAAGAAAAATTCCTGCAAAAGCTGCCCCAGGAGGAAATAATCTCTTTCATCAATCAGTTTCTTTATGTTGACGAGAAAGCCGCGGAAAGCATCTATCATTTTTTTTATGAGCAGTATCATTTCAGCCAGATTCCTTCCGATAAAAAATTGTTAATTGAGTCTTACCATGATAAAGATAGAACCTACACTATTTTTCATACCCTCTATGGGCGCAGAGTTAACGATTGCCTGTCCAGGGCCCTGGCTTACATTATCGGCCGGTCCCAGCATCGCGATGTCGAAGTTGGCATAACTGATAATGGGTTTTATCTGGCGGCAGATAAGGCTTTTAATGCACGAAAGGCCTTGGACCAATTGCGAACTGAAAATCTGTGCCAGACCTTGGAAGAGGCCATTGAGCGCAGCGAAGTTCTGCAGCGGCGGTTTCGCCATTGCGCAGCCAGATCGCTGATGATTCTTAGAACTTATATGGGGCAGATCAAGCAGGCTGGACGGATGCAGATTGGCAGCAAGATATTATTTAATGCCGTGAAGCGCATCAGTAACCAGTTCCCGATTTTGAAAGAAGCGCGGCGGGAAGTCCTGGAGGATGTGATGGATTTTACCCATACCCAGGAAATCATTAACAGGATTTCTGAGGGAAAAATGGCTCTTGTAGAAATGGCCACCGAAGTGCCCAGCCCTTTTGCCTTCGGATTAATTGCTTCCGGATACAGCGATGTTATCAAAGTGGAGGACAAGCAGGAATTTTTAAGAAGGATGCACCAGCAAGTGCTGGCGCGAATCGCTCTCCGGCAGGGGAAACAGAAATTAAGCGAAGAAAAACAATTCTCTTACCAGGATTACTGGGAGAAGGACCAGCAGCAGCAATTAGAAGAGAGAGATGATAAGACAGAACTGCTTAAGCTGCAGGTCTGGAACTTGCAAGGAGTTCCTGTTTATCTTAAAGAAGAATTAGTCAAGCTGGTTAATGGAGATAAGGCTAGAAATGATTTTAAGCAGAGGCTCAAGGAGCATTATTGTGAAAATAAATCTCAGTGGCCGGAAGAATTGCAGCAGTTGGTCAAGCCGTGGTTAAGTTAGGTTTTTTTTAAGAGAAAAAGAGTTTCTCACTATTTTTGCATAACAAAAAACCAACGAAAAGTTTAAGAATGGCTACCTATGAGTAATAAACATGGCAAAAATGACGTATTATACTGGGTTAAGCATTATGGACTGTTTTCCTGAATTCCCAGAAAATGACCGCTGGCGCCAGATTGAGCTGCTGCAAGCGGCCGGATATCGGCACACATTAAATAAAAAGCCCTATCAACAGATTGCAGACCGCCAGATTCATGCCGTTTCCTGGAGAGTTTATCAAGAAGCTAAACAGAGAGCTGCCGAACATGAAATAGATCTTGCTGCACGGAATTATTTTGCTTTCCTTTGTTCGGCCTTAAATCTTGATCCGGAAACTTCTCCTTTTGATCCCAGCGAATTGGAAGAACTGTTATTTAAGTAATTTTAATTAAGTTTAATCCGTGGCTGGCCTAATTGTTGGAATTAGAAGAGGAATTAAAGAAAAAAAATAAAGAATTTAATTAACGGTGGTGTATAATTACTCTAAAATATCCACCTAAAAAACCAGCAACAGCACCAACCTTATCAAGATTTCCCTGTAAACCTTTGGTTGCCTTTTCTACCGTATCTTGTTCGGTAAAAGCATTTCCTAAATATGCAATTCCTTCAGGTATTGCATGGTTAAGATATGGACACCAATCTAGAACTTGCCCTCCCAGTGCACCAAATCCAGCTCCGGTTGTTGCAGCTAAAACTACAACTCCCGTTCCCATTGTACTAACTAAAACCACCGTTTTGACTTTTTCTGTTAATGACATTTTATATATCCTCCATTGTCTTCACCCTTATTTAGGCATCTTCTTTATAAATTGATTGCGCGTTAACTACTGCAGAATTAATAATCCACTATCAGGCCAGCTTTCCAGTGAAAATATTATGCTTGTCCCGGACAATTTTAACTTTAATCCGTTTATCCTTAACATACTGGCATTTAGGCACAGATATGTTCCTATCCTTAGCTACTGCAATTACTGAATTCTTAAAGCGGTCAGGGCATTTGATTACCGCACTAACAACCTCATCAACTGTAAATGGCTTAGGCAATTCCTTGGTTTCACGGATATTAAAATCATCCTTGCTTAATCTTAATTTAATTTGATGCTTTTTTTCTAATTCATCCAGCCGGGCATAAAATTTGGGCCAAGACACTTCTTTAGCCGGGCTTCTTCCAGTTTTATACTTCAAGAAATTTTGGATCCCTAAAATCGGCTGGACTGGCAAGGTCTTAATCCATCCAATAATCTTTTCCATCTCCTGGTTATTATAGCCGTCAGTAAGTACGGGAGCAACGATCACTTTTAATCTTTCAGAAGCATAACTTATTACCGATTTGACCTGCTCCAGATTATAACTTTTAACTCCAGCAATCTCTTTAGCCTTCATTGGATCAAGGGCGTCAAGAGAGAGGTTTAGCTGCAATTTATCATTTTTAGCCAGCAAATCAATCTTCTCTTTGTTCAGCAGCGTGCCGTTAGTGTCTATAGAAATGGTATGCACTGAATTTATTTTCTGCAAGTCAGAAATCAGCTCGACCATCTCATTATATAAAAAGGGCTCGCCCTGCACGCCGATATGGATCTCTACCGATTCATTGACAAAATCAACTAGTTTCTGTAATTCTTCCAGCAGGTAATCTTTCTCGACCACAAAATCATGCTTCTGGGAGCTTAGCCCTTCGGAGATGGAGCAATAGACGCAATCTAGATTACAGGAAGTTACTGGCTTGATTTCAATGATGGAAGAGCCGCGGTAAGCCATGCCGAAAGCCACATTGCCAATCAAGGGAATCCCTGAATTGCGGTGGATATAAGTGGCGGAATTGCCGGTTAACTTGTTTTTCAGCTGCTCGAAGTGCTTCTCCAATAAGAAAGAAAACTTGGTTTCAATCTTTTTCTGGTTCTGATGATTATTTCCCTGCTGAAATTGTAGCGTATGGGGATCAATAACAGTAAATGGAGCGATAGCTTCCACTTCCTTCTTAGGAATCAAAGTGTGGAATAATTTTAGCAGGCTAACGTCTAAGTGGCCTTCCTGCAGCTGGAAGGAGAGAGTCTGATAATGTAATTGTGCCATAGCAGCTTTAAACAGGATTCTATTTTAAAAAGTTGCCTAAAAATGATAAAAATGCGTGAAACCGCCTCACCTCGCCATAAATGACGAGGTTTCAAAAGAGGCGGTTTCTCAACTACGCATTTTTAGCATGCAAAAATTTCGTCCTAAAGGGCGGGGTTTTACATCCAGCGAAATTTTTTGCATCATATTTCGGTACTGAAAATAAATCGTTGTTTATTTCATGCGTCAGCTATCAACTTTAAGGATTAGCAGGCGAGAAGACGGCAGAGCTTTACTCCAGATTGCTTAAGTATTACAGCAAATCGATACATTTAATTATTTGGATATCTTCATCTGAAAATGCTGAAAATCGTCTCTCTGCAGGATGAAATTCTGGAATTAACAGAGCTTTCTGAAATTACCACTGCCCCTACTTGGATTGATGCCACTAAAATAACTGCGGAAGAGGCCAAAATCCTGCAGCAAAAGTTTGAGCTGCATCCCTTAACCACAGAAGACCTAATCAAGCCCAGGACCAGAATTAAAATGGAATTATTCCCAAAATATTCCTTTTGCGTGTTTTATTCGCTACAAAAGAGCCGGCAACTAAAAACCTTGGAAGTTGACGTCATCCTAAGCAAGAATTTGCTGATTACCAGCCATATTGACAGCATACCAGCCATTACTGAACTGCAGCTGGACCATAAACAACTACAATATTTATTAAGCAAAGGAACCGATTTTCTGTTTTATCATTTCTTAGACCAGGCAGTAGATTCCTTTTTCCCGGTAATGGATGGAATTGATACTGAAATCGAGGCCGCGGAGCGGCTGATTGCTGAAGGAGTTTCTTCAGCCGTGTTATCGAAGATCACTTCATTAAGAAAAAAGGTGATTTATCTTAAGAAAATAACCATTGCCTTAAGAGAAAAAATTTCCCTGCTGACCAAGGGAGATTATCCGTTTATTTCCAGAAAGGTAGTCCCATACTTCCGCGACATTTCCAACAACTCCATCCGAATATTTGAAACCATTGAGAACTACCGCGAATCGGTATCAAACCTCTCGGAGTTATACCTCTCCACAGTTTCCAATAACACTAATGAAATAATGAAAGTGCTAAGCGTCATCGCTACCACGGCTTTGCCCTTGACAGTTATTTCTGGCATTTATGGGACTAATTTTGAATTCCTGCCGGGAGCCTCAGCCAGCTATGGGTTTTGGATCATGATTGCCCTCATGATAGTGGTCATGAGCACGATGCTGCTGTATTTCAGAAAAAGAGGGTGGTTTTGATTAAAGCTGATTTTTCTACATATTGTGTTTAATCTTCGGGATAGATCTAAATGGTAGTGTTCCTTCTCCTGGCAAGAGGTGAGGCGGTTTCACGCATTTTTATGACAATTAAACGATAAAGACAATTAAACGATAAAGTCAATTAAACGATAAAGTCAATTTAATGTGATATCTATATGCTAGCTAATTTTACTCTTTCTCGAGGTGATGGATATATGGTCAATTTTTCCTGTTCGAAATGCAAAGCAGATGATATTGTTAAGCGAGGTAAGCAATACAATAAGATTGG
>DATDXK010000007.1:0-8042 GCA_035289345.1 Candidatus Nanoarchaeia archaeon | reverse complement strand
GTTTCATTTACTGATGCGGATAATGAAAGCGTTAAAGTTATTTATAATTGGCGGGTGAATGATACCGCCGGTCCAGGAAGGTCTATCACTGTACTCAATATGCCCTTTGAGAGGGTAAATGGGACTAACAGCAGCAATGCCTGGGATTACTCTGGATATGGGAATAGTGGAACTATTGCGAATGAAGCTTCTAATGCTACGTGGAATGCTACTGGCGGATATGATGGAAAAGGTGCTTACATGTTTAATGGGTCTAATCAATCAATTTTAATTGCTGATAGTTCGCACTTATCTCCAATAAAGAATTTCACATTCAGCGCTTGGGTTTTAAGGAAGAGCGATAATGCTAAAGATTCTATTTTGGATAAATATCAAGCAGGAGCGTACGAATATGTTTTTGCCTTTGATAATAATAATTTGTTGTATTGTTTTGTAACAGATAATAACGAAGTTATTGATGCTTACAGGGGAAGAAGTGCTCCGGATGTTAATAGCGGCGCTTGGCATCATGTTGCCTGCACTTATAATGGGAATACTACCAATAATGCGATTAAAATCTATGTAAATGGCACGCAGACAGATAGCGCTGATTTTGGTGGTGGGACATTTGTGCAAATGCGAGATACGGCTCAGCCATTATCAATCGGTAGATCTAATGCAGCCTTTCTTGGCGGGTCATTCAACGGCTCCATCGACGAAGTTATGATCTTCAACCGCTCCTTGTCAGCTTCGCAGATTTGGGCTTTATTCAACAACCGCACTGATTTGATTTCTTTAGATGAAACCACTACTGGCCAGAACTGGACGGTTGATGCTTACCCTAACGATGGCAATGAGGATGGAAATGTGACCAGGAGCAATCAGGTGATTGTGATTAGCGAGGCTCCAGACACCACTCCTCCAGCCGTCACCTGGTCAACAGCCACTCAAAGAAATTATACCTTCACAGCTTACAATGTTTCCTTTAATGCCACGATCAATGAAGCCAATATTGGCACGGTTTATTTCAGCTTTGACAACGCTTCCGGCGCTTCATTTAATGCTACTCCAACTAATTTCTCAGGAACATGGCAGTTGTTATACAACGTTTCCAGCTTGGCGGAAGGCTCTAACACAGTTACAGTTTTTGCCAACGACACCAGCAATAATATCAACATGACGGAAGTCATAACCTTCATCACTGATTTTATCGCCCCGACAGTCAGCTGGGTGAACAATAACAATAGCAATTATTCGATAACTTCCTCCAACCAAAGCTTCAATGTGACTATTAACGAGTTGAATTATGTTAAGTCGGTTTTGTTAAGCTTTGACAATGGCAGCGGCACTGGTTTCAATGCCACGGCCACTAATTTCTCCGGAAGGTGGCAAGTTTTATACAACGTTTCCACGTTAGCCGAAGGAGCCAATGCTGTAACAGTCTTCGCTAACGACAGCGCCGGCAATTTAAACCAAACCGAACAACGAAGCTTCGTTGTAGATTTCACTGCACCCACAGTCAGCTGGAGCAACAATAATAACAGCAATTATTCGATAACTTCCTCCAACCAAAGTTTTAATGTGACGATTAATGAGCTGAATTATGTCAACCTGGTTTTGTTAAGCTTTGACAATGGCAGCGGCACGGGCTTTAATGCTACGGCCACTAATTTCTCCGGAAGGTGGCAAGTTTTATACAACGTTTCCAGCTTAGCCGAAGGAGCCAATGCTGTAACAGTCTTCGCTAACGACAGCGCCGGCAATTTAAACCAAACTCAGCAGCTTAGCTTTAATGCCGATTTCACTGCTCCTACCGCAACCGTAGCCAAACCAACCAACGGAACCAATTTTACCCTAAATATTATTGACATCAATTTCACGGTTAATGATAACCTTGTTCCCGTCAGCACCTGCTGGTACTCGATCGATAACTTAGTTAATACCACCATTGTCAATTGCCAGAATATTTCCATCAACGTTTCTGGAGGCAGCCACTACCTGCGCTTGTATGTTAACGATACCCTTAACAATGTCAATGCGACCTTAGGCCCAGTCAATTTTACCATTAATGGCGGCCTGCTGGGAAATGAGAATGATGTTACTGCTACGGGAATAACCAGCCTGAACGTCAGCATTGGCGGCCGGCCTAACAGTGAACAAGCTATTGGCAGCCAGGAAGTGGTTTTTAAAGATGGAGCAACTCTGCTGCTTAATTTTACCTTCAACTTTTCCAGCTCCACTTTGAACTTAAGCAAAATAACCTTGATTTCAGATTCAACTTCCTTGGTAATTAACTTAAGCGGCCAGCTGCAAAGCAACCAGACTAAAGTGTTATCTCTCACTGACAACAGTTTTGCCACGCTGTGCGTGGCAGACCGGGAGATTGCTTCCATTACCGCTGTCTCTTCCGGCTGTGACGGCCCGGCTGAAACTGATTTCACTTCCTGTATCGGCGTCAGCACTGGCACTAAGATTGGCAATATCACTTGCTATGATGACGGCGCAACGTTAAGGTTTGCCAATTTAAGCAATTCTGGAATCAGGGGAACAGCTGCCTCTTCCAAATCATCCAGCTCTTCCGCTTCTTCCGGCTCCGGTGCTGGCGGCGGTGGAAAAGGCCTGTCTGCAACAAAAAATATTCTCGGCCGCTTGAGCACTTATACTTGGGTGGAATTGCTTCCTAATTCTCTGACTCAATTTGCCATCACCGACCAGGAGTTAGCTTTAACGAACATTGAATTCACAGTCAAGGAAGCGGCTTATGGCGCTAAGATTTCCGTGGAAAAGCTAGGAAGTATCCCTTTAATTAACCAGTTTCCGGGAACAGCTTATCAACAATTGGAAATAACCAATCAAAATCTGGACGGATTTTTGGCTGGCTCTTACCGCCTTGATTTTATCGTGCCTAGCATCTGGCTGGAAAATAATCAGCTGCCTAAGGATAACATCAAATTGTACTTTTATGATGGCTACCGCTGGGAAGAGCAGTCCACAACTTTGGTGGAGACAGTCGGCAGCTATGCCCAATTCACGGCCAAGACGCCTTATTTTGGCTACTTTGTGATTGGAGCCAGGGATGCGGCAGCTTCAATACCAGAACAGCTGGCTGCAGCAGCCGGTTCTGGCAGTCAGTTTACTACTGCTTTAGTTCCGCTGGCTCCCGAAGAGCAGCAGCCGCTAGGCTTGAATAAGATTATTTTAAGAGGAAGCATTCTGGGCTTGTTGTTGGTTAGCGGAATTGCCGCTTTAATTATAAACAGGATTAATTCCAGAAGAAAATATTCTAGGAGAAAAAAACCGTTCCATAAAAAAGGCCGCTGGCCATTAAAGAAGTCGGTTAAACATACAGCAGCTAAACCTATTAAGCATGTAGCAGCTAAGCATCCAGTTAAGCCCTCCTCAAGCAGGCCCAAGAAAACCAAGCCCTGGCTAATGACAATCATCATCGTTTTACTGGCAGCGATCTTGACCAGGCTCTATTTCATGTACCGGCCATTAGTTGATAATTTTGCCGGCAGGATATTTGTCAGCCTGAGATATTACTTTGGCTTAACCGTGGGCGCGGTTTTATCCCAATATCGCCAATTAGATCTGCCGATTAGCAAGTACGATTTAATATTATTATCAATTATAGTGCTGTTAATCATACTGTTGTTTTTGCTCTACAAAATAGTTTTACACTCTTCCTACAGAAAGCCGGCAGTTCATAGAAAGCACGGGGCGGGAAAAAAGCATCAGTCTTGATCATCGGGCTAATCAAAGATTAAGAACCAGCAGGAGCACTAATTAGATCTGCTATTAAGGGCTGACGGAAGCGACTAACGGGCTTTGATAATCTGCTTGCACAAAAGCAGGTAACTTTTCTTCAATCCGTTTATTACCATACTCAAAGCTTAATGAAATTATCCAATAATTACGATAATTTTTGAACTGCAATTCTACTTCTTTTAAGCTTGAAAGCATTTCTGTGGTAATCTCCTCATTTAAAGTATGCAAGAATTTATAAGCATCAAGTAACTCTAAATTAGCTATTCTTCTATCTTGATCTAAATCTAGGATTAACTCTTCAGTTACTTCTACGCTCTCATTTACTTTTACATCATCTCTGTAAATAGTTAAAACATCCCCTTCTTGATCGTATGATACCTTGAATTTTTGACAGTCCATATCTATTTGAGATTACCCTCTCCATTTAAACCTTTTTCTGTATTTTTTTAAAGTTGTTCTGCCGATTGGAAAGACAGTTATGATTTTAAGATCGTTCTTGAATCTTAAAATATTACATCTGCCTTTGTTCTTTGAATAAACAAAGTAACATCGGAATCGCTCTTCATTCTTGCCTTCAAACTTGGCCTGTTGTTTTTCAGCAAAGGCTAAATTTATGGGATTCAAAACTTCCTTTTTTAGCTTATCGGCAGTAGTATTATTTCTCTTGCATAGCCAATCAATAAGCTCGGTTTTTGTGAATATTATTTGTTCTTGGGAATATTTCTTTGTTTTCTCTTTAACATCACCAGACCAATCTTTATTAGGCATGTTCAGGCTCATCAGAACAAGGCTATAAAAAGATTTCCCGCACCTTTTGGCCAAAACCAGTTTTGCGGACTTTAATCTTCTTGATAATGGCTCTTTTCTTATTGAATTATAAATAAATTATCCCAAATTGTTCATCAAGATTAAATGCCAGTGTGCTAATTATTTTTTCTTGACTAGACTAATCTCTATCTCTTCAAATGGCTGTTCCTGCCGCATCTCCAACTGTTGTTGATGCTCCAGATGCAATAAAGGGATGAACGTAAAGACCTTCTCTGGCCGGCCAGCCTTGGGTGGCAGCAGCCGGGTGAAGGTCAGCTTCTGGCTCTTTTTTTCATAATACCTCATTTTCTGCAGCAGGTCATGAATAACTTCCATGATCTCAAATGTTCTTTCTGGTATGGTAAACTTTTCCGGCCGCATTTTCTCCAGCACTCTTTTCTTGGAAAGCATGGCTCTCTGCAGCGCTTCAACCAAATCCTGCACTGAGACTTTCCTGTTTCTGGGCTGCGGGTTCCGTGGGATTAGGGCATAAGCTTCTTTTTCTTTCTTTAGCTTCCGTGAATTATCTTCCAGCAGCCCGCTCTCTTCGTCCTCTATGCCTTCAGTGAAATTCAGCAGGGCATCTAACCGGGTTATATCATTTTCCAGAAGATGGGCGGACTTTATTTTCAGCAGCAAGGCCGCAGCCAGCAGGACTTTCCCTGAAATCTTCAGGTCGTGATCCTGCAGCCTGGTTATGATCTCAATATATTTTTTGGTGAGAATGGTAATGTTGACATCCCAAGGATTGATTTCTCCGGTCTTGACTAAGTCATAAATTATCGTTTTCCAGCTGATTTCCTCTTCTTTCAATAACAGTTCCATGATCTGGTCTTGCATCTCCCATGAAAGGGCTCAATTATTTTTAAATCTGCCTATCAGCAAATCAGCTGTTTTAAGAACGTAAAATTTATAAATCGGTTCCGTTCTAGGCTTTTTTAGATGATGCCTGATGACGACAATCTAATCGAAATAATTGAAGAGGCCCTGTTCAATGCCAGGCTAATCCATAACAAATATTATAACAATAAAGAAGCCTATTTAGCAGGGAAGTTTGGCGGAGATTCTAAAGGCGATGCCGTTACCGTAGCTGACAAAGAAACAGAGGAATGGCTGCGGCAGTTCTATCAGCAGCGGCTGCCCGGCTATAACTTTCTGGGGGAAGAGACCGGCAGCACCGCAAAATATGACGGTCAAGGCTTGTTCACCATTAACGATCCGTTGGATGGCACATGGAATTTCATGCAGGGCATCCCTAATTTTGGAGCTATTACCGCGGTCTGCGAGCAAGGCCAAGTTGCGGCCGCGGGCTATTCTAACACTTGCTTAGAGCAGGCTTTTGTTGCTTCTAGAAATAAACTTAGATTGAAAGTTGATTTGGGAATTCAGCGTTATGAACCAGTTAAACCGCAGATTTACCTAGGCTGTGGGCCGGCTGATGATCCTGAACAAGTAAAAGAATTAAGGGCTTTGGTCCAGGAAAAGTTTCCAGAAATTAAGCTTTCGCAGGATGGCGCAGCTATCAATGCAGCCTGCGTGTTTGCCGGATTATGGCCAGTATTTTTTCATACCGGGTTAGCTCAGCACGATATCAGCCCGGTATCCTTGTTTTCTGAAATAACTAAGGTGCCGGCTACTGATCATCGTGGCCGCCAATATGTTGCTATTGATCCGGCGGCAGAAATAAAAAAATACCAGTCTGGGCAGCAGGAACTGCTTTATCATAACTCTATTTTGGTGGCTGAGCCGCGCAGCCACGAGGCCATGTTAAAAATTCTGGAACGGTTTCATCCCTGGCTGGATGCCAAGCAGCAGGCTGGAAACGATTATGCAAAAATAGCTGGAAATGACAGTTTTCATTTCTCAGCTCCTTCTGATATTAAGAGCCGGTAAGGCTAAGAGCAGCAGAATAACTAACTAAAAAATTGACCCCATAAAAATAATTTTCAGATGGCTTTATAAGCTTGGATTAAAATTATCAAGTATCATGCCCCGACCGCAATTTAAAACCAAGTGCCGAGTTTGTAAACTGGAATGGGTGGTAGCTACAGCCCGGGATTTCCCGATTTGCGTCAGCTGCCATCTCCGGCAGATTTTTTCTGAAGAAGTTACCGCTAAAAAGTATAATTTTCTTAATCTGGACCAATCAGTATATTTTCAATCAAGATTCTTGAGGTCAATTAGGCAGTCTTACCTGATGTATAAAACGTTATCAACAAAGCAGATTGCTGCCTTTAAAAAAGTGGCAAAGGAATTAAAACCGGCTTAAGAATTTTTGCTCCTAATTTTCGCAATTTTTTTTTTGCTGGCGGGCTTTTTGTTCAAAATTATTTTTCGCCCAAACAATTATAAATAATGCAATTATAGGTCGATTTATGAAAACTGCTTGGGAAATTAAGCTAGAGTATAAGGCCATTCCTAAGCTTAATAGCCCGGTATTAATTGAAGGGCTGCCGGGAATCGGCAATGTGGGGAAGATTGCGGTAGATTTTCTGATTGAAGAGCTAAATGCTAAAAAGCTGTACTCCTTTTTTTCCTATAAGTTCCCTTATTCAGTATTTGTCAATGAAAATAACTTGGTTGAAAGGCCTAAGTTAGAGATTTATTATAAAAAATTTAGTTCTGGTAAACCTGATTTGCTGCTGTTGACCGGAGATATTCAGCCCATAGACGAAGAAAGCGGCTACAGCTTCTGTGAAGAAGTAATTAAAATCATGAAAGAGTTTCATTGTACTGAGGGGGTTACCACTGGAGGCATCGGCTTGCAGTCAGTTCCTGATAAGCCGCGGATTTTCTGCACCGGCAATGATGCTGAATTGCTCAAAGCCTATATGCATAGAAATTCAGGTGTGGAAAAAAACATTTTCGGAGTAGTTGGCCCGATTGCCGGCGTTTCCGGGATCCTGCTGGGGCTGGCTCAGCTGCGCGGAGTTAAATGCGTGTCCTTGCTGGCGGAAACTTTTGCCCATCCGATGTATCTGGGAATTAAGGGCGCTAAAGAGCTGCTCAAGGTTTTGGAAAAAAAATTCAATTTTGGTATTGACCTGAATAAGATGAGCCAGGAAATCGTGGAAGTGGAAAAAGAGCTTATCAAGAGAACCAAGGAATGGGCGGTGGAACTGGCTGCCAACCGCGCCGGGGCTAAGGCTAAGGATGAAAAGGCAAGCTATATCGGTTAGAAAAATGTACCTCCATCTGATTTTAACAAGCAAAGTTTGACCGTTTTCTCACTATTTCAGCTGAAAATATAATTTGACAGATGCGTTTTCTGGATTGATTTTGAATCTTAATTATCTGTCAAATTTGGGTAATAAGTAATAAATTGCTCCTAATTAAATCTGAGAAGGTTATGCAAAAAATTTCGCTGGGTGTAAAACCCCGCCCTTTAGGGCGAAATTTTTGCATGCTAAAAATGCGTAGTTGAGAAACCACCTCTTTTGAAACCTCGTCATTTATGGCGAGGTGAGGCGGTTTCACGCATTTTTATC
>DATDXK010000006.1:0-7177 GCA_035289345.1 Candidatus Nanoarchaeia archaeon | reverse complement strand
ACAGCAACTATGCGGAAAGTCCCTCAGCTCGGGACGTTTCCCAAATTCAATTTCCAGCCCTGATTTCAGCTCGTCGCTCCACTTCGTTCCGCTCCAGAGGAAATCGGGGGAAATTGAACTTCGCATAGTTGCATACGTTATGCTCAATAGAACTAAACCCCTCTCGGTGTTCGGGGAAAAATAAATTCCATTCTATTACATTTATTTTTGTTCTACTTCTGCGGTTACTTTGTAATTCTCGACCTAAACTTCGAATTTAAATTTCATTAATATTCTCGTTTAGGGAGCATAACAGCGATTATAGGTGACGTTTACTTTACAGCTCACTTCTAACTAACCCACTGTGAAAAATAAGTATGCGAAAATTTAGAGTTGAATAATCTTTTTATATTGCCCAGTTTAATCTCTTTAGATGGCAGAATCAATTATGTCCAAGGTTAAGGCTGATGCTTCCCTACCAAGGTGTCAATTTGACTGAAAAAAAGCTAGCCCTTGGCACAATCTATATGATGATTGCTGGAATGGTATTTATGCTTTCTAATTATATTATCAATATTGGTGTGGCCCATTTCCTGAATACCGAATTGTATGGTTTGTTTGGGATAGTAATGTCTTTTAATTATATCAACTGGGTCTTTCTCAATGCTGCTCCTCTAGCCGCTTCCCGCTTCATTGCCGAGGCCAAATATTCGTTTTATTCCATCTATGTCACGGCTTTAAAGCTGCAGGCTATTCTAGCCTTATTATTTTTCTTATTTTATCTTGTCGCTGCCAAATATCTGGCCGCTTTGCTCAGCGATTCTTCACTTGTCTATTACCTCCTGGCGGTGGGAATAATCATTCTCCCTAATGCTTTTTTAACTCTCTATCTGGACGGCTTCTTCAATGGCTTGAGATTGTACCAAAAAAGGTCCTGGATGAACAGCCTATTTTCCATCTTTAAGGTTTTGTTCACCTTTCCCCTAATTTTCCTAGGCTATAAGTTATATGGAGTGCTGGCCGGCTATTTTCTGGCCATGCTCTGCGCGCTGTTGCTGTGTATTACCAATTTTAAAGTTAAGGCGGAATCACCTCCTTCAGTTAGCATCCCTCCAGTCGAGATGAAGAAAATAATCTATTTTGCCCTGCCCATAATAATTGCTACTCTAGCTTTTACCCTTATGAAAACAGTTTCTGTCCTGTTCATCAAATATTTTCTTCAAGACAATGTTCCGGTGGCTTTTTTTACGGTGGCTTCAACTATTTCCAACATTCCTTACACTCTCCTTACTGCTGTGCCTTTTACCATTCTCCCTTCCATCTCCAAATCGGTCGGTGAAAATAATCTGACCTTAACCAGAAAATATATCCAGCAATCCCTGCGCTACCTGCTGCTCTTGGCCCTTCCCCTCACCGCTTTAATCATGGCTACGGCTGCCAATCTTATCGATATTTTTTATCCTGAAACTTACCTCTCTGCCGGCCCCATTTTAGAAATCCTGATTCTCAGCTTTGCCTGCATCATTGCTTACCATACCTTAAGATCGGTAATTATCGGCGCGGGAAAACCGCAGGTGGAGATGTATATTTCCCTTTTTTCTTTAGTTGTCTTATGCCTGGCCAGCTGGTTGATGATTCCTAGTTCTGGTACTATTGGGGCAGCCTGGGCTTCTTTGGTAGGTTCAGCTCTAGCCCTTGTTGTTGGAGCATTCTATGTCTATCGGAAATTCCAAGTGCTGATCAATCCCCTTTCTTTAGTTAGGATAGGTGTTTGCTCGCTGATAATTTTTATACTGGCCCATTTCTGGCAGTATTCAGGAATCCTTTTATTGCTAAATTATGGCCTCTTATTTTTATTTTACCTGGTTCTGCTTCATTTGTTTGGAGAAATTACTGCCGAGGATATAACACTCTGCAGGAACAGTTTTAATAGACTATTTAAGAAGGACAGCCTACGCAGTCTTTACAGATAGGCAATTTATATTCCCTGTTTCGCAGCTGCTCCCGCATTAACTTGAAAGAGGGCTTATTCCAGATCTCCTTTACAGGCAGTTCCTTAACATTGCCAAACATGACCGTAGTATTATAATCCTGGCAGCAGAGAGGCACGTCTCCCTTATAATCAAAGACTAACGGGTTAGAGTAGCGATAGCATACTGGCAGAGGATTAGTCTCTAAGCCCGGTGTGGTTGAAGTTGGGCTGGAAATTTCCTTTAAATTCAGCAGCCCGCCGCGGTTATAATAAAAATTTAGCTTTCGATAAGTGAACTGAACCTTCTCTTCTGCTCTTTTAAAAGCGGTCACCTGCTTATTTTCGTAATAGGCAATGCCAAAATGCTGGAACAGATCGCACATATTTTTGCCTATTTCTTTGGAATGCTGGGTTATTAAGAATTCCTGCACCCCTGCCCGGACCAATTCCTGATATTTTGAGACAGTTAGAAAATCTCCATTGCTGATAATTTTTAATCGTGACTGGGGCAGCTTCTGATGGGCATAAGCCATCAGCTGGGCTAATCGCTGGTCCATCATCGGCTCGCCATAGAATGAAGGGACAATTTCACCAACATATTTCATCTCGGCCAGGTCATCAATTATTTTTTTAAACAGGCTTTCATCCATCAGCTTATTATTTTTAGGAAGCGAGCGGTCGAAGATGCTGTTGGGACAGTAGGAACATCTCCTATTGCACTGAGTCATGGTCTCGATATTGACGCTGTGGAACATATCGGTGGTGCCGTAATGAAGATAGCTTTTCAGGTTATGATATGCATTGAGCACATTCCAATACTGGATTCTGACGAACAGCGACCTCTTGATTTGCTTAGGGACAATATTCCTTATTTTTTCGATCATCAAAATAGTTATCGCACCAGACTATTTAAAAATTATGATAGAGTTGGCTCTGTAAAAAATCTCGTTGCACTCGGTTAGCATAAGGCTCAGCACCTGATTCTGCTAGGTAAGGGCTGACATTCTCCGGATGAGGCAACCCTCTTGTCAGCTGAATATTTAACGATAGTGGTGCTTCGCAAATTGATGCTAACTGCATTTTCTACAGAGCCGATAGAGTTAACTGTTGAATTGCCACAGAGTTCTAGAAGTTGCGCTACAATAAATATAGAGTGGTTTGAATAACCGATCATATTTGTTCAAACCCCCAATAGATTACTTTGAGGAACCCCCCGGAAATGGGGTTAATCAAAGTCCTCTATAATAATTGTGGATTAATTTTTGAATAGTTAACGCCTTTTCTATAAAGCAAGGCTTATTGAATAATCTCTGCGTTTTGACCTAAGACCAAATAAGCCTGCTGATCTGTTAAAGCAATTATCTCATAAGCCAACCGCTTCCCATATTTTTTAATTATCTCTTTATCTTTACCTTTATCAGAATAGTGCGGAGCGATTACAACATCAACCAAATTTAGTCCGGTAAAATCACTAATGCCGAGATCATTTTTATCGTATGGAACAGCAAGTTCCGTGGTTGGACAAACTAGAATACTTCCGGCACTCACACCAACGTATAACTTGCCATCATTCAAAAATTGCTTGATTATTTTATCAAATCCAGTTTTTCTAGCCTGGTGCAATAGGAAAAAAGTATTTCCGCCACAAACATAGATGGCATCAAAATCCTTGATTTCAGGGTAAGAAATATGATGGTCTAGATTTAGCGTTTTAATATTTTCACCCCGCACACCAGTATTGAGAATTTCCTTTCTGGCTTCATCAGCATACCTCGATTCTTCTTTAGTCCTTGAAGCCGTTGGAATAAAAACAACTCTTATTTCGGAAGCAGGCTTACCAACTAATTCAACAAATTTCCTTCCGATTTTGGCATTTTCAAATCCAGCAGAGGTTAGCAATAATTTCATCAGATTCGATACTTTGGCAGATTTTATAAAAGTATTGTTAAGCCCGGCTTCATCCAATAAACACGGAAATCATAAAAAGAGATTCCCGGTTATTACTGGCTGTTGAATATTGCAAGAAAAGCGGTATTTGACCCGACGAGTAAAATTGACCCAGCGAGTAATAAATAGCCAGCGCCTTAAGACGAGTGATACACTAAAAATGCTAAATCATCGAACTTTTTTTAGCCATTTTTAGATATAGCTAATGGCCATCGTTAGTTCGATAATTTATCACACTAGCTATAAATTGACGGCGGCTCTTAATTATTCAAAAACTCAATTCGACAAAAAAGCTTATAAATCTAGCCCTTACACCATTGAGCATGGCTGAAAAAGTGTTAAAAAATGATTTTATTGAGTTAAGCTACACTGGCAGATTGGCTGACGGCACAGTGTTTGACACTACCGAGAAGAATGTGGCTGAACAAAACCATCTCCCTATCAAGGACCTTAATATCACAAACCTGATAATCTGTATCGGCGAAAACCAAGTGCTGCCAGGTCTGGATAAGGAACTAGCAGGCAAAAATATTGGCCAGCAATATGAAGTCTCTTTGGCGCCAGAACAAGCTTTTGGCAAGCGCGACATCAAAAAAATGAAAATTGTGCCCATGAGCACGTTTATCGAGCACAAAGTGCAGCCGCAGCCAGGACTGCAGATTGATGTTGACGGGCAGCGCGGCCTGGTAGTCAGAGTTTCCGGCGGCAGAATAATTGTTAATTTTAATCATTTCTTAGCTGGCCGCGAAGTGTTATACACTTATAGGATTATTAGAAAAATAACTGCTGCTGATGAAAAAATTAGTGCTTACCTGGCTAACATGCTGCAAATTTCAGGCCAGAAGATTGAAGTAAAGGTGGAGCAGGAAAAAGCTGAAGTTAGCCTGCCTCTGGAATTTCCGATGGCCTTGACCGAGATACTAACCAAAAAACTGATGGAGATTACCGGGATGAAGGGAATTACTTTCAGGAAGCTGGAATCCAGCCAGAGCAAAACAACGGTAGTGACTAAAAAACTTGCAGAGAAAAATAAAGAGCAGAGCCTGGCTAAGGCAACACCTTGAAGAGCTGCCATTTTAAGGCTTGGCAATCCTATTTTTTACTATAACAATCTTTATATATCCTTTAAGATGCCAAATCCCTGAGAACAGAGGGATGGCTGGATATGGACAAATTTAATTATAGTGATAAAGTCGAATCTTCTCCAGATATATCTTATAAGAAAGCCACTCTGGATATTGATGCTGAATTAGAGCAGCTTATCGCCAAGCAAAAAACCAGAATTAAAGTCATCGGCTGTGGTGGGGGCGGAAATAATACTATTAACCGGATTTCTGAAGTGGGAATTAAAGGTATTACCACCATTGCAATTAATACTGATGCCCAAGACTTATTATATACCACCGCTGACCAGAAATTGTTGATCGGCCGGGAGTTAACTAAAGGTCTGGGTGCTGGTTCTAATCCTAAGATAGGTGAAGATTCGGCTCGGGAAAATGAGCAGGACTTGAAAAAACTGATTGATGGCTCAGACATGCTGTTTATCACCTGCGGCCTAGGCGGCGGCACAGGCACAGGCAGCGCTCCGTTCATTGCTCAGCTAGCTAAGAAAATGGGCATCATGAGTGTCGGTGTGGTTACCGTGCCGTTCACCATGGAGGGCTCGCACCGCTTTGAAAATGCCATGATCGGCCTGGAAAAGATGGAGCAGTCAGTGAATACGCTGATCGTTATACCTAACGAGAAATTATTGGAATTAGCGCCGCACCTGCCGCTGCAGACAGCTTTCAAAGTTGCCGATGAAATATTAACTAACGCGGTAAAGGGCATCGCTGAACTGGTTACAAAGACCGGACTGGTTAATCTGGATTTTGCCGACGTAAAAGCTATCATGAGTGAAGGCGGCGTGGCCATGATCGGAGTAGGCGAATCTGATTCGGAAGACCGTGCCGGTGAAGCGGTCACCAAGGCCTTAGAAAACCCCCTGATAGATATTGATATATCTCATGCTACCGGAGCGCTGATTAACATTTCCGGTGGAGAAAATCTGACCTTAGATGAATCAAGGAGGATTGTTGAATCGGTAGCTGAAAGGTTAGATGCTAAAGCCAAAATAATTTGGGGAGCGCAAATTTACAAGGATTTAGAGCGGACAGTAAGAACCATGCTGATTATAACTGGAGTTAAATCTCCGCAGATTTATGGTGAAGGCAATCGCTTAGTAACTAAAAAGAAAAACGAGATTGAATCGGAACTGGGAATCGAGTTTGTTAATTGAGATAGCTATCTTATAACTCATGTTTGACATTTTTTCCTTAGCTCGTCGAAGAATTTCTTGATCAACAGATTTTCATTTATAAAGAATAGGCATTTTGAGATGTTTTCTTGTATTTCTCTAACTGTTTTGCTAATGCTATTCTTTTTTTGAATAGCCCAGTGAACAACATCAGTCAACAAAAGATGCACATTCCATTTTTGTGCGTTTCTGCACAAAAAAGTCTCAAAATTAAGAAACTGTTTTGCATCTTTAAAGAATACTTCAATAGAAAATCTCTTGAGATACAACTTAACAATAAATTTACCTGTGAACTTTTCAGTATTTGTCGTCAAGAAAATTGGCTTTTTATGAACTCCTTCTTTGGAAGCAATTACTCTGAGCGATCCATAGGTTTTGAAGTTCAATGTTGCTTCATAAATCCAGTAGGATTTACCTTTGATCTTTATCAACGTATAATCTTTATGAGGGATTTTCTGGAGCAACGCATTGAGGGGGACACATCGTTGTCCCTCTTGCTTAACAGAACTATCTGTTCGTAAGCGAGAGATAAATATTTTCTCTCTCCCTCTTATCTTCTCGAGAAGAGGGCTCTTGCAATACCAACTATCGAAGAGAAATAAATCGACAAAATAATCGTCAATTAATAGGTCTACATCATCTCTCGCGAGCAGGAGTTTATTGTCATCTTCTTTCACAATACGGGAAGAAATAGTTGCAACTTTCCCGTATTGATATACTGCACTGGAGATGACTTTCATTCCAGTAAAGAAAGAGTTGGTAGTGTGGTCATGTTGTATTCTTTCGTCGGGAAATTTTTTCCCCGTCTTCTTAACATCAGTATCATCAATGATGCCAAGTCGTAGTCCAATATTAGGAAATGCGGCTAAAACACACTGCTTGTAAGCATCTTGGAGCTGAGTAATCAATGGAAGAAGCCGTTCATATTCCCTGTGAAATCCTTTTGTTCCTTTCTGGAAACGCAAAAGTCTGCTCAGTTCACT
>DATDXK010000005.1:0-4505 GCA_035289345.1 Candidatus Nanoarchaeia archaeon | reverse complement strand
TTGGCTCACCAGCAAATCCACCATTCATCTCCACTACAGCTTGGCAGTAAATCCTAGAAGGATGCAGAACTAATTCAGCTAAATTTGCCCCTTCATAGGTTTGGTTATGCCATTCTTCCCCATGTGCATCTTTCATTATTTTTCTAACTAGAGATAAACCATTGGACCTAAATCCTTTTTCTCTCAAGCCAACCAATGCATCACCATCTTTAATGTTATAGCCAGTAAGCATTCTGCTTTTTCTAGCAAACCAAACCACGCCGGCACCCCAATTATAATTAAATGGGCCATAGCCATTCACTCTTGCTCCAAGTTCGGCAACTTCTCCATTTACGATTACAACATTGGCTTCTCTGGCAGCATTAGTGTAACCAACAGCTAATTGGTTTACAAAATCAAGATAAGATTTATCACCATCACCTAAGCTTTTAATATCTAAAATAGAACCAACAATTACCGGTTCAGCTCCCCTTACCACTGCATCATCACAGACCATGGCCAATAAATCGTAAGCGACAGTGTCGTGTTTAGCTATCCTCTCAGCCAGTTCTATCTTTGTGCCGACACCATCAAATCCGATGTTCATACAAGCATCTTCCGGCAACCCGCCGACATTAATTGCTCTCAAGCCTGAGAAATCATCAAATAGTTCTACCACTTCGCCTAATCTTCCAGCCCTATTTTTCCAGGTAAGCTTAGCGGCTTCATATAATATTTTAGAAGCTATAATTTTTTTATCCTTTGAACAGGTCATCTGCGCTGATAATCTAGCCTTAATTATAAAATTTTCTTTTTCTAGTACGTATCAAGCCTTCTTTTGTCTTTAGCCTCGGTTCGCCTATGATTCTGTAACGTGAAGGCAAAAATTCTTCCTGGAACTCATGAAATTAAGAAGACCACTTAATTCCTGATGCAAAAAAAGAAAGAATAGACAAACAGTATTACGTGACAACGGAAAAAGATGAAATCACTAAAGAGATCGCTACCGAATTACTCAATAATGCCAAATTTTGTTTTGAAAATGAAGTTTGTTGTTAAGAATCTGAATAATGATTTTATCGATAAATTGAGGGAAAGATTTGTGACTATTTAATCGCAGTTTTTCACATTAATTGGAAAAATTTATCAAAGCAATGACTTTTCCAGCGTCCCAGAAAAATCACTGTTTTTCTGTGGACATCCATTGGCTAAAGCCAACGGCTTTCTGGCTTTTTCCGTGTAAGATTCTGTCGCTTCTTTTTGATGAATAACTACCCCTGGCGGTTTATCTGTCCAAACAATAATTCCAATCTTGTCATTTCTGATGATTATTTCAGTTAATGGCTCAAATCCCGCTTTGGTATATTTCTGTCCATTTTTAGGGGTGCACTCCAGTTCTATCACGAAGTTGCTGAGCATCCCTGAAAAAATCTGCTATGCAGATTATTAATCCAAAGCTATAGCCCACGGCTCTGTAGAAAATCTCGTTGCACTCAGCCAGCATAAGGCTCAGCACCTGATTCTGTTAGGTAAAGGCTGACATTCTCCTGATGAGGCAACCACCTTGTCAGCTGAATATTTAACGATAGTGGTGCTTCGCAAATTGATGCTAACTACATATTCTACAAAGCCATAGCCCACGCAGCATTTATTAACACTGCAACATTATTTCTCAGTAAGGTGTTTAAAACTAGTTTGTAGCAGCAAATGGAGCAAGCAACAGTCATCATTTTTGGCGCTACTGGAGACTTAACTAAAAGAAAAATAATCCCCGCCCTCTATCGGCTGTTAAAGAACAAGCAAGTTAGCCGGCTGGCCTTAATAGGGGTGGCCAGAAAACAGCCAGAGATCAGTTCCATCCTGCAAGAGGCCAGGCAGTTTGTCGGCAAGGTCAACAAAAGCAGTTGGAACAAGATGAAAGGATCATCTTATTACTACCAGCTTGATTTTTACAATCGTGAAAATTATCAGCAGCTGGAAAAATTGCTGCAAAACGTAGAAAAGAAGCACCGGCTCAGTGGAAACCGCTTATTTTATCTAGCTACCCTTCCTGAGCATTTTGACACCATCACTGAACATCTGGCAGCTACCGGCATGGCCAAAGAATCATCCGACCGGTGGTGTCGCTTAGTCTATGAAAAGCCTTTTGGCAGTGATCTGGCTTCAGCCAAGAAAATCAACAGCTGCCTCAGCCGGGTGTTTAAAGAAGAACAGGTATTTAGGATCGATCATTACTTAGGCAAAGAGCTGGTAGGCAACATCTCGATCTTAAGGTTTGCCAACCGCGTCCTGGAGCCGTTATGGAACTGCCAGCATGTTGAGTCCATTCAGGTAATAATGAATGAAAAAATAGGGATTGAAGGCCGCGGCAACTTTTATGATAAATATGGAGCCTTGAAAGATGTGATCCAGAACCACGTGCTGCAGATGATGGCCTTGACCTGCATGGAAGCTCCCAAAAAGCTAAGCGGCAATTACATCCGGGAAGAAAAAGCTAAGGTGTTGAAAGCAGCTCAGGTAGAGGAAGTGCTATTAGGCCAATATGAAGGATATACCAACGAGCCTGGAGTGGATAAAAATTCGCGCACGGAAACTTTTGCCGCGTTAAAATTATTTATTGACAGCCCACGCTGGAAAGATGTGCCCATCTACCTTAAATCCGGGAAAGAGTTAACTGAAAAAGTAACGGCCATTCATATACAATTTAAGAAAGCGGCCTGCCTGCTTAATATCTGCCCTACGGGAGCTAACGTGTTAACCATCAGAGTGCAGCCCAATGAGGGGTTTGAGTTAAGCCTATTTACCAAAAAGCCCGGGCAGCAGGAAATGACCATCCCGGTAAAGATGGATTTCTGCCATTCCTGCATCACCAAACAGAAATCACCGGAAGCTTATGAAGTATTATTAGCTGATGTTATAACTGGTGATCAGTCTTTATTTGTCAGGAACGATGAAATTGAATACGCCTGGAGGATCATTGACAGCATTAAAAGAAAAGAAGTTCATAAGTATAATAAAGGCAGCGCTGGACCAGCAAAGTTGAAAGAGTTTGAGCAAAAAAATAAAATGAAATGGTTAAGCTGACTAAATATTAAGCACCAAATATTGGGCAGAAGAAATAGCTAGCCTAAGGTTAAAAAAATGAGTTTAGGGTTTATCGGTTTAGGACGGATGGGTTTTCCGATGGTAGAGAGGCTGCTGCTTCACAATATTCCGGTCATTGCCTATAACCGCAGTCCGGACAAAGTTAAAGAAATCTCTAGTACAGGAGCGCAGCCAGCCTATTCCATCAATGAATTAATCAACAAGCTGGGGCCTAAAAAAATTATCTGGTTAATGTTGCCTGCGGGACAAGTTACTGATGAAATGATTAAAGAAATTCTGCCGAAACTAAGTAAAGGCGATATCATTATTGACGGAGCTAATGATTTTTATGGCAATGCCGAAAAACATGATGCTCTGTGTAAAAGATATGGCGTGCATTTCTTTGATTGCGGCGTTTCTGGGGGCGTCTGGGGATTAAAGAACGGCTACACGTTAATGATTGGCGGTCCTAAAGAACAATTTAAACTTGTTGAGCCCTATTGTGAAGCTCTAGCGCCTAAAAATGGCTACGCTTTATTTGGACCAACCGGTTCAGGACATTTTGTGAAAAGCGTACATAATATTATTGAATATGTTTATCTCCAAGGTCTAGCTGAAGGCGTAGAATTGCTAAGTAAATTTAAACATCCAATTAAACTAGATCAAGCTACAGCAGTTTGGGAACCGGCTTCGGTAGTGAGAAGCTGGCTGCTGGAGCTAACGACCAGGGCCTTGAGAAGGGAAGATTTTCAGGACATTGGCACCAAGATTGGCAGCGTTACCATTGAAGAACTGCAAGCCACCAAGAAAGCCGTCCAGGGCTATGCTCCAGCTTTTGACGCCGCAGTAAAGATCAGGCAAGATGCCAGCTCACAATTTGCCTTAGGCAAAAGAACTATCGCTGCCATCAGAAATGAATTTGGCGGGCATAAGGTGGAGACGACCAAGTAAGCTTATTTTTATGGCTAAGATTAAGATTATTTCTTGCACTAGCTATATCTAAAAATGGCTAAAAAAAGTTCACTAAAAATGCTAAATAATCGAACCATATGCCAACATCCATCCGTTTGATAGCAAAACTGGTCTAAGGGAGTATGAGCGTGAATTCAGACTATTGACCGATAAATTTGACCTGATCTTAATCAGTTCAGGGGAAGACGGCCATGTGGCAGCCTTATTTCCCAACCATCATTCAGTTCGAAAACAAGCCGAATACTTTCTAACCATGAACGATTCACCTAAACCGCCTCCAGAGCGGATGACGGCCTCATTATCCTTGTTAAAAAGGTCTACGATAGCCCTGGTATTATGCAAAAAATTTCGCTGGGTGTAAAACCCCGCCCTTTAGGGCGAAATTTTTGCATGCTAAAAATGCGTAGTTGAGAAACCGCCTCTTTTGAAACCTCGTCATTTATGGCGAGGTGAGGCGGTTTCACGCATTT
>DATDXK010000004.1:0-3278 GCA_035289345.1 Candidatus Nanoarchaeia archaeon | reverse complement strand
AAGATCTTCCGGCGCACTCTGCTGATCCCAAAACCGTAAGTTCCACGATACTTGCGCCGGCGCTTGCTGGTTTTGGAAGAGGAACGCTTCCCAGCTTCCGGATGGTTGCCATAAGATTGGCGGGCTGAACTCTGCAGCGCTTGAACGGCGCGCTGGATTAAATCCGGCCGGTACTCTTCATTAAACTGCCGCGGCAGAACCTGTTCGCCCAATTTCTTGCATTTAAGGTCAATTATCGGCAGTTTCATGGTTAATTGCTAACAGAAAGATAGCGCACCTCGGGAGCAGTTTTAGGTATTTTATGATTAGGCCTGATCGCTGGAGTTAATACTAAAGCCCGTTTTTGAGGCCCAACGATCGAGCCTTTCAGTAATAGATAATTGTTTTTAACCACGCCGTAATTAGGAATGCCGCCGGTGGGGGTGACCTTAGCGCCATTATCACCTATCTTCATGACCAGCTTGTTATATTCTGTGCGCAGATGATAACCCATTTTTCCAGCCTGGGCCACGGTAAATTCAACGCGTTTAGGCGTCCAAGAGCCTAACGTGGCGATGCCACGTTTAGTTTTTTCGGCCTTATGCTGCCGAAGGGGCACACCCATCCGCTTTACGGTGCCCTGCCAGCCTTTTCCCTTGTTCACGCCATGGACGTCCACCTGATTGCCAGCTTCAAAAATAGTACTTACATTTATTTCTTTCCCCATAACTTGTTTAGCGTAATTTAATTTTTCTTCTTTGTTACCACCTAAAGCCAGCTCAATCATTTTGGGCTTCTTGGTGCCAATCCCAGTTTTAGCTGGTGTAGAATAAACCAACAATCTTAAATCATCAAAAACTGCTAGATTTTCCAGGCTCTGGGATTTTTTAACTAAAGAAATTTTTCTAACCAATTCTTTATCTGGATTTGGCGACATGATAGTTGCTGATTTTTTTAAGCCGTCAGCGGACTTCTTGTAGAAAGCTACACCGGCTACTTTCATGGGCGGACATTCCACAATTGACACCGGACAGAAAATATCTTCTCCCTTAGTTAATGATTTGGTGCGGTTGTCAGTAAATAATAAATGGGTCATCCCGGCCTTATAGCCGATAAAGCCTAACGGCTTAGCTTTATTTTCAGCAGCCCAAGACCTAATTCTGACTAATGAATGTCTGGACCTTTTCCGAGGCCAGAACTGCATGCTTCCCCGATGAGGATGATGTACTTTAGGCATGGTTATTTATTTGGAGTTCAGTATTAACTAAACTGCTAATCTGTATAATGGCCTATTAAACAGTTTTCATCAAGAAAATGGATGTCAACTTTATCAGGCCTGATTACAATATGCATTTAACCGCAGAAACGGCCAGTTTGCATAATGTTTACCTCTTTGGGAAGAAGGTTATTTATAAATGTGTTGGTGGTAAAAAAATTTGCTGCGCCTTTTTTTTTCTTAAGGCCAAGTTAAGCACATTACTTATTAAATCTAGTTTTTCCAAGAAAAAAACAAGAAAAAAAAGTAAAAATATCCTTAAGGCCTTAAGGATAACCGCAGAAGCCCCGTTCAGCGCCAGGATCAAAATGGCAATGAGGAGTTAAACATTCGTCTGGAGTTTGGCAATTATTTCCACGCCCGTCCGGTTTCTTTGGAGAACAGACCGCTCCTTGGAAACAGTAAAGCCCAGTATTGCATTGTGAATGCTCAGTGCAGCTGGCGCCTTCTCTTGCTCCCCCAGATGACTCTTGAGACTGGCAGACCATTGGCCCTGAACTAACAGTAATCTGGCAATGAGAGCCTCCATTATCATCATTATCTGGCTGGCATGTCCCCCTGATACCACGGTATTCACAGCTTTCATAATCATTCGTGCAAAACTGACCTGACTCCGTTGTAGTTTGTGGTGATACGCATATACCACTTCTGCAATCAGCGTTGTTAACGCAAGATGCACCATCAGCTGCACCAGGAACTTGACAAGTTT
Source organism: Candidatus Nanoarchaeia archaeon (assembly GCA_035289345.1). Lineage (GTDB taxonomy): Archaea > Nanobdellota > Nanobdellia > Woesearchaeales > GW2011-AR9 > JAGVYX01. Next base: position 1,314 of record DATDXK010000004.1, on the reverse strand, counting down.
TACTGCCAGCTGCCCCTAAACAAGATAAACCACTTCTGCAATCATTAGTTAATTCGCATGCTGAACCTTCAGCAGCTAAGCTATCACACCAGCAATTAAGTACAGCAGGCTGAGATATAAATAAAGCTCTACACCTACTGTCTCCACCAGAATTACTCGCACAACGTGGGCTGCTGGAAGAACATTCAAGATCTGATACGCAACGATCACCATGTAAACCTGTGTTTTTAGGTTCACAAATATATTCAGCCCCACATACTAACGATCTAACACACTCTAAATTCGTGATACAACTATTACCAAGTTCATCTTGATACTTAGTTTCACAGGTATCTCCTACAGAACTAAGTCCGCAAACAAGTCCTGAAGCACACATTCTAGCATTAGGACTACGTGAACAAGGATCTCCCTTGTTCAGGAAAGTCGGTTTAAATTTAGACGCCTCCCCCACAATATTGCCTTCTTCATCAACCAACAATCCCTTTTGGTTTAAGGCAATGAACACGGCTACAATTGCAACAATTAACACTGCGGCTAGAATTAGATAAGAAGATTTTTTTTCCTGGACTATTTTTTTACTGCCCATCATAAACATATCGCCTTTTTTAATCGTAAAGTATTTGCTGTTTAAATAAGTATAGTACTACTCCATAATACCAAAAGTTGCTCGTGAATAAAATAGTTCTAAATCCCTAAAAACCAACTTGCCGTAACAATCTTTACTTTCGCAAATTCTTTCAGTTTCGGTAAATGCGGATCTCCACTAACCAAATATTGAACATTTCCTACTATTGCCGTTTCCAATATTGCATTATCATCTGGATCATCCACAATAACATTTACTTTACCAGTAATCTCGACCATCGTTGCAATCTCCAGAATTATAAAAATAAATGTTGCTTTTTGCTCTTGAGTAAAACTAAATTTTGGATAATCCATCGCCTTCTTTAATTCATCAATCTGGTTAGGAGAAGTCACTAACTCTAATTCTCCATGCAGACATTTCTCGAATATTACTTTTGGCTTTCCAGACCAGCCAAGAGCAGAAATGAGAATATTAGTGTCTAAGAGGACTTTCGTCTTGCCCATTTCATAGCCTCATCTACATCTTTGGGTGTAACTTTCTGTTTCTTGAATTGCTTCTCGATTTCTTTCGATAATTTCTGAAATTCTGCTTTTACATCAGGAATTTCCACTTTCTTAAACAGTATTCCTCCTTTTACAGGAAACGGAGCAAATCTATCTCCAGGAGTAAATCCTTCGTCTACTCTTATCTCTTGAGGAACTACTAATTGTCCTTTTGGACTCATTTTG
>DATDXK010000003.1:0-13851 GCA_035289345.1 Candidatus Nanoarchaeia archaeon | reverse complement strand
GGGTAGTCGGTATTAAAAAACAAGCTGGCTCTTTCGCTCAATTTTCCGCCGGCGATCATTTTCTTTAAATATTCAAACGAATATTTGCCTTTGAATTTTTCTTCTGATTCTACTTTAATATTAGTAACGTCATCAGCTCTAATTTCAATAAAGGCCTTAGACAGGTCTCCTTCTGCTTTAACACACAGCTTGCCTTTCTCTCCCAAAAAGGTTACCGATTCGGCTACCACGCTGACATCTTCGATAGATTCAGTGATTACAGAGGAATCTGTCTGAACCATAATCGGGAAATTTAGATCCGGCACTTTTTGCTCTTTGTCATTAATCTCTAGAATAGGTATAGAAAATGAGCGTAGAGTATTGCTTTTCATTTCTATCTTTAACTTGTTTTCTTCTGTTGTCTCTAGCCTTAAAATATCGTCTGCTTTAGCCCTGCGCAGGATTTGCTTAAGATTATTGAGGTTTATCGCTACCTCTTCATTATCCGTAGTGCTGTATTCAGTAAAAGAACTGCTTAGCAATTTAAATACGACCATGGCAACATTAGCCGGGTCCATGGCCACCAATTCCAGGCCATCTTTAGTAACCTTAAACTTAGCTTCAGAGACTAATTCAGAGATGATAGAAATACTTTCCTTGAAATATTTTAATTCGGCTAGCACTAACTTCATAATTATTCTTCAGTAGTTAAACTATTTATAAAGTTTGTTGAAGTGAAGGCAATATTATTACTTTTTAAAAAATAATTTTTAAAGCTTATGCAAAAAATTTCGCTGGGTGTAAAACCCCATCCTTTAGGGCGAAATTTTCGCATGCTAAAAATGCGTAGTTGAGAAACCGCCTCTTTTGAAACTTCGTCATTTATGGCAAGGTGAGGCGGTTTCACGCATTTTTATCATAATCTACATTTATTAATCGTGGATTCTCGTCTGAGGTTGATTATTTAGCATTAACATCAACCCCTACCTAATTTCTTGGTTTTACATCTTTTAAAAATTCATTAAACATACCACATCCAAAATCCACAACTTCATTAAATTGTTTATTTTTCATGGCAAAATCCACAACCAGATAGTGAGCTTTCCTTACTCTCTACTCTTTTAGATAGGCATCATATAACCCCTAAAACGTTTCATCATAAGGCCTAAATTTAAACAATTTTTATTAGATTACACAAATACGATTATGCTAAAATAGTTACTTAAACACCATTCTTTTCCCATCTTCCATTAAAAAAGTATTTTGATAACCCATCTTAGCGGCTAAGTCTTTGATAATCTGCGCTTTTTTTGCTCCAGCATGCACTGGAATGATATTTTCTGGCCTGACCATGCTGATCAATTCCCGGTGATCTTCCAGGGCGCCATGACCTGAAACGTGCACATCCTTGAAAATCCGGACATTTCTATTAGCCAGCGCCAGGTCCAGTTTGTTCCTGTTTTGGATATTAACTTCTACAGGAATTACTGCACAACTGAAGATTACCATGTCTCCATCAGCAAACTGGAAAGGCAGCTCTCCGCTCACTATTTTTGATAAGATGGCACGCGGCTCGCCTTGGTGGCCGGTGCAAACTACTAAATATTTTTCCCGGCCAGCTTTTTGGATTTGTTTCAATTTCTGAATAACCTTATCAGTATACTTTTCCAAAGTAATATCCTTGCTAAAATTTACCAAGTCAATCCGTTCAGCCGCGCTGATATACTTATCCAAGGAGCGGCCTAAAAAGACTATTTTTCGGTTTAACTTCTTGCCAATTTCAATAATGCTCTTCAACCGGGCAATATGCGATGAAAAAGTCGTTACAAATACGGCCTTGCCTTGGGAATTTGTTCCCAGAATTACTTCTTTAAGCATCTGCCGGGCTACTGATTCGGAAGGGCATTTTTTCTGTTCATGAGCATAAAGGCAGTTCATCACCAATAATTTGATTCCTTCCGTTCCTAACTCCTTGATTCTTTTATAATTAGGCTTATTGCCCAAAATAGGAGTGTTATCCAGCTTAAAATCATTAGCATACATGATTTTTCCATAAGCGGTATGCACTACTAAAATGGCCGTATGAGGAATAGAATGGGTAGTATGCACAAACTCGATCTTGATTTTATCTGAAACCTGGTAAACTCCATTAGGTTCCACAGTGATGAGATTATTTTCTAATTGTCTTTTTTCATCTTGGAGGATGCTTTTTAGAACTTCAATGGTATATGGCGTGGAGATTACTAAAGCTTGAGGAAACAACGCTGCTGCAAAGGGTATAGCCCCTACGTGGTCCAGATGCCCATGGCTGGGAATGATAGCTATGACTTTATTTTTCCAGTCTTCAATAAAATTATAATCCGGAACGGCCTTGGCTTTAAGCAAGGTCTTGTAGGTCTTGCTGCTTACATCTTCAAAATCGTCCTGGAATTTAACATAATCTTCCATGCATAGGCCCATGTCCAGAATTATAACTTCCTGATCAATTTTGATGGCCAGAGAATTGCCTTCAGTTTTAGAAAAGCCGCCAATAGTGCATACTTCAATAGACATATTTTAAGAATAATAACCAGTCTATTTAAAAAGCTTTGGAGAAGGGTTAAGTTTAACCTATGATGCTGGGCTTAGGAATCACGATTATTTATGGTTTAAAATAAATTAAATCAAGTTCTTGATTTGAGCAGGAGTAAAAATGCCTTTCTCAGTAATAATCCCGGTGATGTAATGCGCAGGCGTAACATCAAAAGCAGGATTCAGGGCGGAAGAACCAGGTGAGCAGACCATTATTTTTCTGAGCTTTCCAGATTCATCAATCCCTGATTGGTAAAGAACTTCATCTTCGCTGCGCTCTTCGATAGGTATCTCTCTTCCAGAAGAACAACTGGGTGAAATGGTAGAAGTAGGGGCTGCCACATAAAACGGGATTTGGAATTCTTTGGCCACGATTGCTTTCTCCAGCGTGCCAATCTTATTGGCTACATCTCCATTTAAAGCAATACGGTCTGCTCCAACAATCATCATATCAATCTTCCCTTGCGACATGAGGTATGCTCCGGCATTATCTGGGATAATTGTATATGGGATCTCTTCGTTCAGCAGTTCCCAGGCCGTCAGTCTTGCTCCCTGCCCTCTTGGCCGTGTTTCGTCTACGTAAACAAAAACATCTTTCCCTTTCCGCTTGGCGGCATATACCGGAGATAAGGCTGTTCCATAATCCACAAAGGCCAGCCAGCCGGCATTGCAATGCGTCTCTATGTTAAAACCATCCTTAATTAATGATTCTCCGAACTCTCCAATCTTCCTGCAGGATTCCACATCTTCGTTGGCGATCGCTTGGGCTTCTCGAATGGCCTCATCGACAGACAAACAGCCTTTATTAAAAACCCGGTTCGTGGCGTAAAAAAGATTTTGTGCAGTAGGACGTGTTGATTCGATTTCTGCTTTCGCGCGTCGCAATTTAGGATCATTAGTTCCAAAGCGGATAAATGCCTGGGCCATAGCAAAACCTGCAGCTGCACCGATTGCGCCAGCGCCCCGCACAGCCATGTTGCTAATCGCGCGCGCTGTTTCCCCATAATCCTCTGAACGAAAGATGTCGAATTGGAACGGCAATTGATTTTGCTCAACCATCTGGACCAAATTTTCTTCCATCCAAATAGTCCTATAATCTTTCCTTTTAACTTTCATTATGTCTTCCGGTATTTTTTTACTGTCGTTCCATAGCTTCTTGTACCGGCCTCCAGCATTTGATTAATTCTGATGCCCTTATCAACTCTCGAATATATTAATTTAAACAGAGGTAATATTTGTACTCCTAATCATCGATTATCGACTTTAAATTAAGAGATGCGGACGGCAGGGCTCGAACCTGCGTAGGCACTTAGCCAATGGATGACTTACACTGAGTTTAGTCATAGCACTAATTAAGCACTCATCACTCAAATGCCTTGAGTTAGGACACACTGACCAGTCAGTCGAGTGTACCATCCCGTTTGACCACTCCGGCACGTCCGCATTAACAGCTAAATAGCAATCGCAAAATGACTAATTATTTTTACGGTCAGATTAGCTTAAAGAACCAAAACAAGCATATTTTTATAAAGATTGCTAAAAATAAGTTAATCTATCTTTTTTAACTCCCGCTCAATATCATTCAATTGTGATTCTAACTCAGTTAAATCATTCCTAGGCCTGGGCTCCTCTTCTGTCTCTTTAACCATTTTAGCTGGTTTCTTAGATAGCGCAACCATTTCTTCCCGTTTTGGCTCTTCCACCACCATAGGCATTCTCATTTCAGCCAAGGGCTTTAATTTTCCTTTAGGAAGATAACCACGCAACTTATGGTCTAAGAGCGAATTTAATTCTCGCACGCTTATTTTCAGCCCAGAAAATAAAGCTACTTTTTCTTCTTGTATCTTTCTGAACTTTTCATACCCCTGCATAAAAATGATAACTTCTCGCAATGACTCCAAGATGTCCTTACGCAACATTTTTGGGTCGCTGACCTGGATCATATACTCTGGATTTTTTTCTGTCAGCGGCTTGCTCTTAACTGAAACAGGCTTGGCAGCTTTACGTGTTATCTTTTTTTTGGCCATGGTAATTATCAGAACTCTTCCGGTTCATTCAATGAATGATCAATGAAATCAACTTTCTTCTCAATCTCGGCCAAAGTATTCTGCCAAGTTTCTAACTGATGATCTTCTTCATTCTTCAAGTCGTTTATCTTCAAAATGGTCTCTTTGGCCTCATCTAATTTTCGGCGTATCGTTTTAACTAGGCTAAGAACAGAGTCATAGTCATCCACTTTTATAAAAACCGGCATTCGTTCCATGTATTATCACCTTATAATTCCAAAAACATACTTGAACATATGTTTTTTAATATCAGTTTTGTCTGTTTTTCGTATAAAAAGCCGGAGCTTAGCTTCTTATTTAAACAATATTTTATCAGTTTCTAATAAGCGGTCATGTATTGCTTTCATCAATTTCCTCAGCTTATCAAAGTGGTCCTCTTCATTATATTCTGAATTTTCTAAAATTCTATTAGTTTCATTTAACTCCAGCAGGTGGTTCTTTAAGTTTCCAATTTCTCCTAATATTCTTTGATAGATGTCAACCTTAACATAAAGCGGCTCATTACTAGTTATAAGTCCAGGTGCCATGTTGGCAGGCCGGCTCTTGGCAGGCTCTCCCAATTCCATTTCAGGGCTCAGATCCATATTTTCTGTAGCAGCAATAGTCTCTTCACCTAAGCCGGCAGCATCCATAATATCACTTGGCTCTATTACCCGCTCTTTAACCTTATCTGGAAACCGCAGAGTATCAGAGCCAAAGGGCTGCGCCTCTGGAAATGGCACCTTGGGAACTTTTTTCTTGCTCTTAAACAACCAACCCATATCTTCAGGTCAAGGCGAACCACGTTTAAAAACTTTGTTCATTATTATAGAATAGTAACCTTGTGTTTCAAGCTAGGGCTTACGGTATAGTAATCTATTTTAACCATTTCTTTTCCCAGAGTAGCAATGAAAATAAATTTTATTTTGACTTTTTCTTTCATGGCTCTTTTTCTAATAGTTTCTCCAGCTGCCGGTTTCTCCTTAAAAATAACGGAAGTGATGTATGCTCCACAGGAAAGGTACGAATGGCTGGAATTATTCAATCCTGCTGAACAGCCCGTAAATCTCACTGGATGGCTATTAACTGACAACAAGAACACGGATGAATTAGTTTGCTGTTCATTCAATCTTAACTGCTCGCTGGAATTAGCTTCCCACCAATTTGCTTTGGTTTTAGAGCAAGATGATTTCATTAGCGGCAATAATTCTGCTGGAGCTGTGCTGATCTGCGTTGATGACAACTCTCTAGGCAACGGGCTGGGAAATAATGGAGACAATCTCACGTTACATACAGATAACTACCAATTTATCCTGCAATATTCCAGCAGCCAGGGGGCTAATAAGAACGGTTTATCCTTAGAGGAAGAAAACGGCTCCTGGCGGGAAAGTTACCTCTTGGGCGGAACTCCCGGCCGGGCAAATTCACAGCCATCTGCTGAGGCTTTGCTGCTGAGGATTAATACTTCTTCAGCGATCAGCAATAACGCTTCTTTGCTCAGCAGCTCTTCAGTGTTAAGCAACGGTTCAATAATAACTGCAGAACTTCCAGCAAGTGCCTTAAGCCAGGAAACTAAGAATTCCCAGCAGTCGGAAGAAGAATCGGAGGAATCACCAGTTAACGCTAAACCAAAAGCCATTAACCCATCTTATGAATTCAATCATTTGCAGAAGCCAGCCCAGGCTGGCAGCACTTTAACTGTAAAATTTAAAATCTTTGCCGGCAGCTCCAGACATGATTTTTCTGCGTGGTCCTATCTATACCGTGGCAACAGGTGCTATTCCTGCGGAAATTCTGAACGGGAGAGCAATCTGCAACAGGTTTATCTGGAGGCAAACCAAGAAAAAACTTTAGTTTTCAAATTAGGCCTGCCGCCAGAAATGGAGTCGGGAGAATATTATCTTAAGGTAAGAGTCATTAAAGATGACCAGAAAACAAGCAGCGATTTCAAAGAAAAAATAATGGTTGAAGAAACAGAGCTGGCCATCACCAGCCTGGAAGCATTATCAGGCAACAAAACAAATATTCCTCCAGAAGAGGAAACAAATATTGATAAAACATATCTTGATAAATCAGCTCATTCAGAGACGGCCATTCTCTCAGCAGCCGGTGTTTCATTGTTAGCCCAAGCTCAGGGACATAATTTATCTGCTGAAATTGATGGTGACATGGCAGCGGCAGCCAAAGAGCTGCTGCCGGCCATTGCCTATGAGTCAAAAAACCAGAAAATAATCAGGCTAATACCTTACCTGCTGGCAGTTTCAGCAGGTCTTATAGCAATTATCTTTGTGTTAAAAAAAAATTAGGCATGACTATTGTTGCTGACCAAATTATTGTAATACTTCAGCATTATTTCAGGTTACTGAAGTATTGCAAATTATCGACAGGCTTAAAAAGCGCAACATTACTTATGCCATCATGGAGCAGGAAATTGTCTTCCGGGCAGTAGTCGAAGTGTTGGGCAAGCCTAAAGAGTATGTGGAAACTTCTTTGCAGGGCTATATCCATAATTTAGAACAAAATAGCCAATTCGTGTTACTGAGCAAGCAATTTGCTGATGCTCAACAGCAGGAGAGAGAGCAGCTCTGGGCCAGTTTTGCTGAATTAGAAATAAAGACCAGTTCGGTTGAGCATTTAACTGGCTTCTGCTTTGATTATATGCCTTCGGTTCTGGAAATAATCGCCCCTCAAAAAATAGTTTTTGATGATGCCCAAATTTCTAAATTCCTGAATGATTTGCAGGCCAAGCTGCATGCCGTAGACATGGTGGCTAAGGAATTGCAGGCTGAAAATTCTATATTAAATAAAAGCCTGGGCTCGTTATTAAAAAATTATCTTACCTTGGTCCTGACTAACCAGAATTTAACTTCAGAGCAGCTCAGCAGGCTGACTGGCGTAAATCAGGATAAATTGGAAGATTTTTTGGATCAGCTGATTGATGAGGGAAGGGTTGACCTTAAGGAAGGGATTTATTTTCTTAAAAAAGAGGTTACGGCCTAAAATGGAAGGCAACATCCAGAAGGTAGAAGCAGTCTTGTTTGCTATTGGCAAAGAAGTAACTGTGGAGAGAATTGCCAATTTATGTTTGTTGAGAGAGGAAGAAGTTAAATCAATTTTAACTGCATTGGAAGTCAAATACCAAGAATTGCAGCTGGCCTATCATCTAATTCAGAAAGAAAATGGCTGGAAATTAACTGTCCGGGACCAATATTTGCCAGTGGTAAGCTCTATTGTTTCTTCCACTGAATTAGAGAAGCCGCTAATGGAGACTCTGGCCGTGATCGCTTGGAGGTACCCAGTAGTGCAGTCTGAAATCGTTAAGTTAAGAAATGCTTCAGCTTATGACCATATGAAGCAGTTAGAAGAGCAGGGTTTCATTGCCAAGGAAAAGTTTGGCCGAACTTTTAAAGTTAAGCTAACCAAGAAATTCTTTGAGTATTTTGACCTGCCAAGTGAGGAGGCCAAACTGGCCTTTTTGAAAAATATACCCTCGCCGGTGTTGCAGGAAGCCGAAAAGGTAGGTCTAGAAGCCGATGAAGTAGAGCGGTTAATTGAATTAGGCCGGAAAGAAGAGCAGGCCAGAAGTGACATTAAGAAAGCCATAGTTGAAATCAAGCAGTAAGTTAAGCAATGGCGAACTATTCTAGAACGGGGGACAGCTTTCTATTTACAATTACAATTTGGCATTTAGAAGCACAATCTTTATAAAGCTAAAAAACTAATAAAATCTATCAATTTATCGACGACAAAATCAAATGTTGCAATCTTAAAATGAGCCCCTCTGAAGCCAAAGATAACGCGAAAGAAGACCAGCAGATAGTGCCACGGCCAGTAGAATCAGAGATGAAAGAGGCCTACTTAAATTATGCCATGTCAGTCATCGTTGGCAGAGCCCTTCCCGATGTTAGGGATGGCTTGAAACCAGTGCATCGGAGGATTCTTTATGGCATGTACGAATTAGGATTACTGCATAATAAGCCGTTTAAAAAATCAGCCAGGATTGTGGGAGATACGATGGGTAAATTTCACCCCCATGGAAACCTGGCGATTTATGATGCACTTGTTCGCATGGCTCAGGATTTTTCTCTGAGATATCCCTTAATCCAAGGGCAAGGGAATTTTGGATCACTGGACGGTGATTCTCCTGCCGCAGAAAGGTATACTGAAGCCAAGCTGCAGAAAGTAGCCGAAGAGATGCTTAAGGACATAGACAAAGGCACCATCAATTTTAAAGACAATTTTGATGGCTCGATAAAAGAGCCGGAAGTGTTGCCATCCAAGCTTCCAAACCTGCTGATCAACGGCTCTTCCGGAATTGCCGTAGGCATGGCTACCAGCATGCCCCCTCATAACCTGACTGAAATTAGTGACGCCATTATTGCAGCCATCGACAACCCAGAAATTACCATTCTGGAACTGATGGCTATTATCCCTGGCCCGGATTTCCCTACCGGCGGAGAAGTCAGCTGCGGCTCATCCTTGCTTTCTGCTTACAGTGCTGGAAAGGGCAAAGTGACCATTAAGGCTATTTCTAAAGTAGTGCAAGACAAAATTATTATCACTGAAATACCTTACCAGGTAAACAAAGAGGATTTGATAAAACAAATTGCAGATTTAGTCCGTGACAAAACTGTCGAGGGAATTCGCAACATTAATGATGAGTCGGATCGTGAAGGCGTAAGGATTGTCATTGAGTTAAAAAAAGATGCTGATCCCAGCGTTGTCCTAAACCAGCTGTATCAGTTTAGCCGATTAAAAATTTCTTTCAGCATCATCATGCTGGCATTGTCAGGTTCTAAGCCACAAGTCCTGAGCCTTAAGCAGCTGATCAATGCCCACATCGCTCATCGAAAAGAAGTGGTGGTTAGAAGGACCAAATTTGATCTGGATCAGGCCGAGAAGCGCGTTCATGTTTTGGAAGGCTTACTGGCAGCACTGAATGATCTTGACAGGGTTATCTCTGGAATCAAAAATTCACAGACCATTGATCAGGCTAAAGAATTTTTAATCTCAGCGTATATGCTAACAGAAATACAGGCTAAAGCTATTTTAGAAATGAAGCTGCAGAGATTAGCTTCCTTAGAGCAGGAGAAAATCAGGGTTGAACATCACGAACTCCTGGAAAATATTAAAATTTATTTAGGCATACTTGGATCTGAAGCTAAGGTCTTGTCTCTCATTCGTAGAGAGCTGGAAGAGATTAAAGCTAATTATGGAGATAAAAGAAGATCGACAATTATTCCAGGTGAGGATGAAGAAATCGACCTAGAAGAGCTGATTGAAGAAAGCACAATGGTTGTAACTATTACTGATTCTGGTTACGTAAAGCGCATTCCTTTAAATACTTACAGAATTCAAGGCCGGGGAGGCCGGGGAGTGAAAGCAGCCGGGATGAAAGAAGAAGATTTTGTTACCAGGCTGTATATCACTTCAACTCATGATTACCTGTTGTTTTTCAGCAATAAAGGCCAGGTTTATTGCAAAAAGGTATATCGCCTTCCTGAAGGAAACCGGCAGGCCAAAGGTAAACACTTGTCTAATTTGCTGGAAATGGGGGAGCATGAATCAGTCAGTGCGGTAATTCCCGTGCGCGATTTTAAGGAAGGCTATTTATTCATGGCCACCAGGCAGGGAACAATAAAGAAAACTGGCCTTCTAGAATTTTCTCATCCAAGAAAAGGCGGCATAAGAGCGCTTAACCTGGAGGAAAATGATACTTTAGTAGGGGTAAAATATACCACCGGCAGCCAGGAGATAATTTTAGCTACCAAACAGGGTCAGGCTAATCGCTTTCATGAAAAAACAGTGAGAGAAATGGGCCGGACAGCCTACGGCGTTAGGGGTGTAAAATTGGAGCCTGGTGATGAAGTGATTGGCATGATTACGGCTGAGCCAGGAAAACAAATCTTAACCCTTACTGAGAACGGCTATGGCAAAAGGACGCCAATTGAAGATTACCGCTTATGCAACCGTGGCGGCAAGGGAGTAACTAACATCAAAATAACTGATAAAAATGGCCCTGTTAAAGCAATTAAACTAGTGGACGGTTCAGAAGGGTTGATGCTGGTGACCAAGCAGGGAATTGCTATCAGGATAAAATGTTTAGATATTTCAATAGTTGGCAGAGCTACTCAAGGCGTAAGGGTAATCAGGCTTAACCATGGCGACAGCTTAGCAGCAGCAGCCATTGTCATTGATGACGGAGATGAATCAGCTAACACGATCATTGGAAACATTCCTCCGCCGGACAGTGGCAATTCTGAGATTATGCCTGAAGATTCTGCTACCACAGATAAAGTGGAGATCAAGGCCTTGGAAGGACGCGAGGAAAACTTGGCTCTTGATGATTTTAAGGATCCTTTAATTATTCCTAATATTATTCCTAATGATAGAACGATTGATAACTGAGTTTGAACGGGGAAACAGGGTAGCTTCATTATTAGCCTTAAGAGTTTATAGCAGCCTAATAAATCCCAGTTCCTGCTTTTATGATGATTTGTGCAGCAGGCATAGGATAACCAAGCAAGATCTGGAACGGCTGCAATTTTCCAAAGCCCGTTCTTTAAATGACGCCAGCTATTGTTTAGGCGGCTTTCTTGGCGTGGCTTCCTCTGCAGCCAAGGTTGAAGCAGCTATTATGAGCATTGATTTTGCGGAAGGAGTCTTTGCCAGCAGTAAGTTTGGAGATAAAAAATCTTTAGCTTACCGGGCTGGTGCCTGGGCTAACAAGGTCATTAACACAATCATCTGATAAAATGCAGGGCTGGAAATCATAAAAATGAAAATCAACATCATCGCCAGCAGCGGAATTAACCCAGCGAACAAATGAAACACCTAATTTTAACAACTTCAGACCAGGTACCAGTTACTGGCAGCCATTTTCAGAGTCCTCTGCCCAGCCCAGGAATTTCTTTGTTTCACATGATGCCAGCAACCAGGGAAAGTTATGGCCAGTTTGCCCAGACCTTAAATCAAGCCGGGATGGGCGTTTTAGCTATCGATTTTAGAGGCCATGGTCAATCACAAGGTGGTCCAAATAATTATCAAAAGTTTACAGATAAAGAACACCAGTCCAGCATTAATGATGTCAAGGCAGCTGTTAATTTTCAGGATAAGGAAGGCCATTCGCCGCTGTTTGTTGGCGGCGCTTCAATTGGCGCCAATTTAGCCTTGCAAATTATCGCTGAAGATAAGCGAGTAAGAAAAGCGATCTTATTATCTCCGGGATTAAATTATCGCGGGATCGAAACCGTTCCCCTGGCTAAGAAAGTCGCTAAGGATAAAGAAGTTTATGTTATTGCCGCTAAGGATGACGGCCGCAGTTTAGGTTCGGCTGATAAACAGGCTTTGGAAATATTTAATGCTTTAAAATGCAGGAAAAAAATACTGATTTTTGAAACTGGAGGGCATGGCACAGACATGTTAAATGCTCATCCGGAATTTATGAAAAAGTTAGTGGAGTGGCTGAAGGATTAAATCTCCTTTCAATAAAAATAAGAACAAAGTTGGCTATATTGAGATTCAGCCATAATGCCCAATTTAGCCCGCTAAGTTTTATAAAAAGACGCTCTATTTTCTTTGAAATGCACTATTACGCCTTAGTAAATGACGGGCTGGAACAAACCGCCGAGCAAGAGATAAAAGAACTGTTAAAAATTAAAGCCGTTGTTAATAAGAATGTTGTAGAATTTAAATTTGGTAAATCGGTCAATTTGCAATCCAATCGAAGATTATTAACGGTCATTGGTAAAACAAAAACTGTGGACAATTTAAATTTAAGCAATTTACCTAAAGAAGTATTCACCCCTAAAACAAAATTTAAGATTCTGGTGGAAGGGGTTAAAGGCCAGGAGAACCGTTTTGCCATTGCCAGGAAAGTAGCGGAACAAATTTACCGGCAGTTGAAGCCGCTCCAGCCCATTTTAGAACTAAAAAAACCAGATTTTCTAGTGGTGGTATTCTACAATGGTGAGGATTACTTTATCGGTGTAGACCAGCAGTTACAGGAATTAAACCTAAGGCCTTATAGGGTCTTTCCCCATTCGGCTTCATTTAGAGGCGATTTAGCTTACCATTTTGTTAAATTGGCTGGATATAAGCCCGGAAAAAAACTGTTTGTTGGCTTCTGCAAAGATGGGATTTTAGCGATAGAAGCTTCACGGTATTCTGGAGAGAAAGTAGATGCTTTTGATGAGGGCACGATGAATACTACTGCCGCCAGGAAAAATGCTAAAATCTCTAAAACGGCAGTTGAAGTGAAAAAAGCTCTGCTGGAAGACTTAGATGTAACTTATAATGAATCTTATTTTGATTATTGCATCTTTCAGATCACCACTAAAGATGAGCGCAAGCTTAATGAAATATATCATCAGGCTAAATACATTTTAAAACAAAAAGGCTTACTGCTGTTTATCGCCAGAACGTCTTGGGAACTATCTATCTCTGATGCATTTGAGCTGGTTAAATCGGAGACTATCAGGAAGGGCGATGGCGGATATAAAACCTGGCTATTGAGAAAAATATGAGATCGTTTCTTGGCTCATGGAATGGTAATTATCAAAGGTAAGCCCTCAAATAACCAAATTTTTATATACTTCTTATCCTCCTAGAGATTTATGGTCAGCAGGCAGGAAAAGCAAGCCCGAATACAAGAGTTTTTCAGGTTTAGCAAAGAGGAAGTGTTTGGCCTATTGGCGGCAGTGATCATTACGGCCTTTATTTTTTCTTTCCGTGACTGGGGGGTAGAATTCAATGCGGCTATCGGCATCAGAAATTTGATTGTTATGAGTTTTATCATAGCAGTCACGCTAGTAGTTAGATTGTCGATCCAGAAAATAAGCGGTTTAACCGAAGGATACAAAGGAGAATTTAAGGTCTGGTGGTCAGGACTATCGGCGGCCTTAATCATTGCCTTTATCTCCGTGGGAAGAATTCCGTTAGTCCTTATTGGCACTATTGTTAGCTCCATGATGACTAAACAGCGATTAGGGGAGTTTCGCTATGGCTTTTCTCATGCTGGTTACGCGGCAATTGCTGCCTTAGGGGTAATTGTCAATCTAGCTCTGGCTACTATTTCAGCAGTAGGATTATATTTTTTGCCAAATAATTACTGGTTTGGAAAAGGTTTGATTTTCAATTTGGTGATGGCCATCTGCTCTTTAATCCCGATAAAACAGCTAGACGGGTTAGCCATCTTTTTTGGCAATAGAATGGCTTATTTTTATCTATTAGGGGGGGTATTAATTTATTGGCTGTT
>DATDXK010000002.1:0-4359 GCA_035289345.1 Candidatus Nanoarchaeia archaeon | reverse complement strand
CTGAGGTGTGATTATCGTCGGTAGATTATAAAACTATCGACGATAACCACTTTACAATTCTCTGACAAAAGTTCCACGAGAAACAAAGGCACCCAAAAAGCAGACACAACACCCAAAATCACGGACTAATCAGAATGTCTCTGCGAAAGGTAAGCTTTAAATAGATATTTGACTTTCTGTGAAACCAAGAGGTGATAATTTATGGCTAGAGAACGTTCAGGTAATCAGACTCCTTACTTAGTAATTGTGGCTGTAGTTGCTGTAGTGGCTGTAGTTACGTTAGTAATGAATGGCACGGGAGGAAGTATTCTGCAAGGTGCGCCGGTAGCTAGTGATTTTGTTAATGGCTGTGTTGCATCAGATCCAACATCCGATTTCAGGATAAAAGGATCAGTTCAAGTTGGATTTGACACTAAATGGGATTATTGTGTCAAAGATGTATTGCATCAATACCATTGTGATAATAAGATCGCTAGGCCCTTAAGGCCTGTTGAGTGCCAATTCGGTTGCGAAAATGGCGTGTGCTTAAGTCAGCCAACCTACGGGTAAATTTTTTGTTTTTTTTATTTCATATTAATTGTTAGTGATATAAGAGGTGAAATCAAATGTCCAATGTTAAAAATAATTATTTACTAATTGTAGCAGTTGTTGCCGTGGTAGCAGTCGTATCCTTAGTGATGAGCAATTCTACTGCCATCCAAGGCGCATTCACTACTTCAGATAGTGACCGGGTTGAGCGTTGTATCGATACTGACGAAGACGGGGATATTTACACGAAGGGTTATGCTCAAGTAGGCATATCCAAGAAAGAAGATAGATGCAACCTAGATGTGCTTCACCAATGGTACTGCAAGGATGTAAATAACATGGTGGAATCGCATCCACGAACGTGTACTTACGGCTGTGAAAATGGCGCCTGCCTTAAGCAGCAAACTTATCGATGAGTGGCAGCCTTAATTAGGTTAATCATTTAATCGGAGGCTAATTTCATGAAAAAAGTAATGCCAGTCCGCAGCAAGCCAAAAATCCAGGAGTGGAAGGCCGTGCCGCTTAAAGGCAGTTTCATGGTATTAGCCCTGCTTGGTTTTTTTATTTCAGCTTTCTTAATCACTGATTCTGCTTGGCGGTTAGCCTTCTTGCTGGTATTTACCGCCATGTTTGTGGCTTCGATCATCAGCATGACTAAAGCAGACATTATTCCTGATAGATAAGCATATAAATTGTAGTTATTTTTTTGTTATTACATAGAAATAAGTGAGGATCAATTGGGAGCTGCCATTGTAAAAATACGCACTGCCATTCGCTGCCATCGCGACCAGAAAGGCGATGAACGCTGCTGGCTGGATGATTATTTAGTTTGGAAGTTTATTGGCACTGTTTCTGAAGAAATGCCGTCTTATGAAGAAGGAATGAAAAAATGTTGAGTTTTTTACAATTATCGTAATTCTGCCACTTTAGATATTACTTTCCCTAAGGCTATTTTTGGCCCAGAAAAAAAGGATGAAGATCTTAATGGTAAAAATTATCCTAAATTAATCGAGGAGTTGAATAAATTGCTGGAAGGCATTAAAAAGCATCGGGATATTGAGGGCCAAGAACGAACTTTAGAGGATGATCAACTGCTGTATGATCTTCTGCCAGAAAAGATGCCTGCTGATTTTAGGCTGCCCCGTAAAAAATAATTTATGGGAACATCCAAAGCTAATGCCGGCTGCCCCAATTTTTGGAACAGTCATGCGAGATGTGACGGAAAACATAATTTGCGCCAATGGGGGCCTTGTGAGTAATCAAGATCTATAAATTATCTACCCCTTCTATTAGCTTTTTCGCATAATCTGTAAATGTTATTGAAAAATACTGTTGCGTTCTTTATGCTCTCCTGAGCTGGCTCTTGGTTTGCTTGTGGTATTCTTCGATAGGTGAATTTTCCACGTTTGCCTTTTTCTAACTCAAAGATATGCAAAAGTGTATCAGCTTTTATAAGCAGGTTCTGGTAAATCTTAAGCAATTCAACATCAACTGTACCATTATCGACAAGCTTTGAGAATTCCTCGAATGTCTTTCTATGCTCTTCAGGAGCGGAAACCTTTATTCCCTTCAACAAAAGATATGCTTTTGCGGCGTAAAATATGGAATAATAAGCATGAGAGATGACGGCGCTGTAATAGGTATCTTCTTTTATTCCGAAAACTTCAATCTGCATTTTTTTGTCATCGCTGATTTTTTGAACCATCATTGACAAGTTCAATTCGTTTTGCGCTCTCGAAAGGTAAATCTTAAATTCTGAATCCATGTTTCATCCCCTCTTTAATTATTTCATAAAATATTCTGTGGTTGTAAACAGCCAAATGTTTTCTGGCTATCTGTTTGCCTAGATTCTCTTCCTTATTGGTCATCATTTCAATCATTTCTGCTCTTGGAATGACGTTAACATCAACTTTAATAATACTTTTTAGTTTAGCGCTATTTGCCAATGCTTCTATTTGCCTTCTTTTCCCTTCAGCATCAATAAATATTGCGACATCTAAATCTGATTCTTTTCTTTGTTCCCCCACCGCGTAAGAGCCAAAGATAACAATGGTGTAGAAGGGAGTATCCTCAGAAATTTCTTTTTTTAGGTTTTCTAATGCCAGCTTAACATTACTTTTAATTTTTGTATTGTTGCATAGAGCAAGATAATAAAATGTCAGATCATTATCCAGGTTAAGAGTTAACAGCCCTGATTTTCCGATCTTTCGTTCAATCAATACATCCTCTTTTTTTAATAAGTTTACGGCTAAAGCTAAGGCATTATTCGATTTCACTTTAGATCCTTTCTTTATTTCTTTTCTAGTATATTCAGCAAATGGTTTTTTTGCTAATACTTCAAACATTTGGAGCTGTTTTTGAGTAATCATTTTTAACCACTTTATTGGTCCATATAAACCAAATTAATGGTTATTTATATATTTTCCGCTTCGAAACGAGAGTTTTAGGCTTTATGTCGAATGACTGAACAGCAGATAATAAAGCATTACCAAGAGGTTGGAGAGTACTTGCAAGAAATGAGTTTTGTCCATAGCCTAAGCTCTTTTCCATAATTAATGCTTAAAGATCCGGTCAAATTTTTCTTTAGCTTTGCTTTCCTTCCAGAATACTGCATGGCTGGCTTTTTTTTCAAATAAAGCAATAGCTAATTTAATCCGGTTTTCATCCGAATTTAATCCGTGCTTGATAGCCATGATTTTAGCTTCGTTTAAAGCTTGATCTAGTAATCGAAAATTCTCTTTATGAGATAATTGTTCTGCTTCCAATTCTTCTGGTTCAGTTAAATAGATCTCTTCCCAAACAGGATAAGGGCTGTTAATGTCCTTTTTAGGAAATGTTTTGGAAAAAGCCATGGCTAGATTAGTTCAGGGTTGATTTAAATTAATTGTGAAAGAAAAAGATTAAAAAAAGAAAAAATTATCGATTAAAACAAAGTGTAGCTGAATTAATCCCACCAGCATTAGTTACGCTTGTTAAGCCCAATGAGCCGCTACCTGCTAAATCATGTGTCTCTCCTTGTTGCAAAGTAAATGACTCATCACAGGCTGCTACCGGTACAGTTGCTCGATCGCAATGCACTGTAAACCAGCTTACTTGCCGACTAGCGAAATGAACTGTTAAGGCATCGCCAGTTTCAACGAATTGCTCTCGACCAGTTCCGTAATTGAAACCAGTTCCAACAATTTGACTTAATGGCCGTCTCCCATTTAAGGGTATATTAAATCTCTCGCTAGATATAACTGTATCAGGTATACTTGGTATAATGCTAAGAGTCTGATAAGTTCCACTACTATTTACTTTAATAATATGGTCACTGCAAGTAGTACTATTAACCACTAACCCTACTCCTGTATGCGAAGGATAATAGCCGAAGCCAGGAACCAGATGTAAGGTTAAATCGCCGCGCGTTAATCCCGGTTGTGGTGAGCTTGCTGCAGCTAACGAAATTGACCATGGCGCCAATCTCCCTAAATAAACCCATTGGCCGTTATCTACTAAATAACTGGTAACCGATCCATCAGGATAAAAATTATTGAATAACTGATACACGCGGTCATACGTTCCAGTGGAAAAACCTTGCCCGGAAATGGCCTGTTCTGATCCAGCTGGCGGCGGCAAATCAGCACCTTCTGCTGCTCCACCAGCGTATTTAGTAGTTTGACAACCAAATAAAAATAATACAGTTAAACCTAAAATTATACCCACCATCATTCTATTTTTCATTAAACAAACACCTCTGTTTTTATAATTCTTTATAATTCGATATTCTTTTTAATATCTTAAATAAAGAATTATTATTGGATATATAAAGATGAGTTACCCCCCCCCCCC
>DATDXK010000001.1:0-6688 GCA_035289345.1 Candidatus Nanoarchaeia archaeon | reverse complement strand
GGATTGCCGTTGTATCTAACAGATTTAAACCTCGATTTATCCAATATCGGGCTGGTTTTCGGCCTGGCAACTTTTTTTTATGCCTTGCTAAGCTTTTATTTTGGCTCCAGCTCAGATTCCCACGGACGGCTGCGAATTGGCATAATTTCGATAGCTGGGATAGTCATCTCTACCATTTTTTTTGGAATCATGCCTTTTCTTCCCTTGACCATTGCCCTAGTTTTTTTTGTGGTCGGCAAAATTTTGCTTGACCTTTCAGATTCAGTGTTAAGAAACATGGTAAAAATCAGGATTTTAGACCTTACTGCCAGCCCAGCGTTAGGAACAGGCTACGGATTCCTGATTTTTGCTGACAGCCTGGGCTATGGTTTAGGGATTCTGCTAGGTGCAGTTTTAATCTCCGCGGTAAGCTTTCAAGTGATCCTGCTGAGTTTAGCTGCCTTAGCCTCCAGCTCATTATTTTTTTATTACAAGACCGGAGATATAGAAAGAAAATCTGAGCGAGTAAAAGTATGGAAGCTGTCTAACCTGACAGCCACTTCAAAACCATTCCGGATCGTTTTGCTGACTAATACGGTTCTGTTGTTCGGCACGTACCTGGTTGATTTTTTTGGCTTGCCGTTATACCTGAAAGAAATTTTTCAGCAGAGCAATGAACAAATATTCTTATTATTAGGCGTAGTCTGGCTGACCTACGGCCTGTTCAGCCGCATCGGCGGGCGGCTCTATGACCGGCTGGGTCCGAAACAGCTGTTATTTTCACTGTTTATGATTGGCATAACTTCCGTCTTGCTGGCCTTAGCCAAAACCAAGATTTTGTTTTCAGCATTGCTTATTTTGGATTTTGTCTTCTTTTCTTTTGCCGATCCGGCTAGGTTTGCGCTGATTGGTTTAGTCTCCAGCGAGAAAAAAGGGATGCTGATGTCTTTTTTTGAGTTTTTTTCCCTGCTTACAGCCGCGGTTGTGATGCTGTTTTTCGAGAAATTAGTAGCTGCCTGGAGCTTTGGGTTTATTTTTGTCCTGCGTGGAATCTGCCAATTCATAGCATTAGGGCTAGTGATGTTAGTGTACCATAAATTTGCACACCAGCTTAAATCAAAAACCCCGCCACAGCAAGCTGTGGAGTATGAATAAGTTGGGTTTTTGGTGTTTGTTCTGGGTCACAGCGGGCTGTGTGGTGTGTACCCATCACAAAAAATAACGAAAACCGCACTAATCCCCAACCTAAAGGTCTGGGTTTTTGATCGTGCGGTTTTCAGAATAACAAATTGCGCACTAAAGTGCGGGGTTTTAGACCCTGCGCAATTTGCTATAAAAAAAATGGGACCAGTGGGATTTGAACCCACGACGTCGCGGTCTTCAGCCGCGTGTTCTATCCTGCGCAATTTCCTCAAGGCGCTTTGCGTCCCAGGCTGAACTATGGTCCCAGTTAATTGTAAAATCTAACATTAATTTATAAGGATTTCTGAAAATTGACAGTATGATTCAGGACCTTAGCCTTACAGGGCATTTGATGTTCGGCTGGCAGGGATCTTTGGATCCAATTTTTTTAGCATCAAATATTAATCGTCTTCTGGAAAATGACTCCGGCAAAGACATTGAATAAAACCATAATCACCGCGGCAAGGAAGCAATACAGCAAAGTGCTTCTCACTAAATTTCTTCCTAACTCATATCTCTCGCCCAGCCGGTCAGCGCCGTTTTCCACCCCGCTGCTTAACTTGGTAAGGATAAAGGCGATCTGCACGATATACACTCCGACAATAATTTGGAAATAATAAGTAGGAATGCCAATGCCAAAAATGTCTAAAATGCCGCCAAAGGCGTCTACCTCGCCGCCTCCCTGCGTAGTCAAAGCTGTTAATTGCGCGCTTAGCCTGGTTAAGATGGTGGAAATCATCGAAGTTATGCCGATGACAATCCCGGCAATGGCTGGTGTTAGAAACTTTATTTGCGATTTCATGGAAGAAATTACTTCCGCCATCAAATCCTTCAAGCGCTCTTCCACGCGGTGAATCTCTTTAATATATCTGGACATTGATAACAAGGCCTGCGCGGCAATCCGTGGGCCTTTCTTGATGCTTTCAATCAATACCTTCATTGATGATTCAATGATCTTGGATGGAAAACTGGCCAGCGAGCCAACTTTTTGGTCAAAGATAGCCTGTTCCAAACCCATTCCTAAATGGGTGATATTTTTCTCAGTGATGTTGAAAAATTCGCCGGAAGTAGTCCCACGCATCACCTGTGCCACTTTGGCAAAAGCAATCTCCGCCGGTAACCCGTCGCCTAGCCGGTTGCCTAGCTGGAACAAGGCCGAGGAAAATTCATCTTCCAAGGCTTTAGTGCGCTCACGAATCTGGATCACGTTCTTTGACCGCAGGGCAAAATAGGCGCCGATAGATAACCCCAAGGCAAGAACAAGGACTAGGGAAATTATGGAAGCTCCCAACCCGTAAGGGCCGATCATCTCGGCTGGAGCGCAGCCGCCTTCGATCTTAGGCGGGCAAAGGTATTCCATAAATTTGTAATTGCCTTCAGCAAAAGAGATCTCAAATTCTGGATTTAAAGCATGGAGAATCAGCGGGCTTAAGCCAATGATGGCCAGAACGGCAAAGATCACCACGCTGAAATACAGCGGGTTAACGCTGATGGAAACTTTGCCGCCTAAAGGAATATTGACATTGCGGTATTTTTTGAATTGCGGGCGCTCACCAATATCCGCTGCCCCGTATCCAGCCGGGCGTTTGGAAAGAATAGTCTGCCCTAGGTAATATACGCTGAGGGGTAGGCTGATGTTGTATAATAAAGAGATATACACCGCGGTAACTAAAGGATTACCATCAGAGCTAAGGAAACTTACCACCAGTGGCAGGATAACTAACCCTAAAATAGGCAGAATGATGCCCAGCATGTGCAGCATGATGATGGGCGACTGCAGATTGTGTGCGTAATGAAGCATGTTTTCATAAGTCCCGGTTAAAATAACGTCCAGGGCTTTGTCTAGCAAGGAGACCCGGCGCTGCTCGGATGATTCATATAATGATGATTCAACCAGATGGAAGGCTTCCACAAATTCACGGTTCCATTCCTTCCAAAATTCCAGATAAGCTTCCGCTGAATCCTTGATGGTGGAAAATTTTTCGGTTTCCACATCCCATAAGATTTTTCGGAAATCTAGCGATAAGGGCTGGTCTAAATGGTCGGCAGCAAACCCGACGGCTCGTTCCAAGTTGGACGTGTGGCGCATATAAGTAACGATATAAAAGATGCTCTGCACCATCTGGTTGGAAGCTTTTATTCTCCAGGTGTTAGCCATGAACGTAGGTATCTTCTGCAAGGCTGGAATCAGCAGCAGGCCGGCAAAAAGGCAGAATATTGCTAGAAATAATAGCGGCTCTAGGCCTAAAACAAAAGGAATAACTAAAGATAATGCTACTCCGCCAAACATCACTGCCAAAGAGCCGATAATTGAAAAGGAAGCCACGCCAGCAGGCGTAACTTGCAGATGCGTGATGACTAGGTCCTTCTGCAGCCGGATGGTTTTTTTAGGATCACTTTTAAGCTTTAAGATCCGTTCAGAAAAGTTGCAGGCTTGTTCATACCAAGTATAGCGGGCAGGATACAATTCCCGCTTGAATTCGTCATATTCTCGGGAAGTGACCTTGATCTCCTGCTGTGGCTGCTCGCCAAACTCTTTCCGGACCCTGGCTTTGTATTCTTCAATTAATTTTTGATATTTTTCTGAATCCATCTATACCGTTTATAAGTAGTGGTTATTGGTTTAAATAAGTTTGTGTAGAGTGGATTAAGTAGAAAGTTTGAGGTGATTTTTTCGTCGCTAATATTTCTCTTCAGATGGGCGGAGGTGTATTTTAATAATTTTCCTCTTTCTTCATCTTCTTGACTTCCTTTTTCAGCCATTCCTTAAATTCAAATAAAATCCGGTCGTTGGCTGTTAAGCCTCCCTTCTCTTTAATCTTTTCAGAAAGAATTAGCAGCTGGTCGTTGGCCTTGATGGCTAGCCCGGCTTCCAATAGCAGCGGATCATTCATTTCTTGGGCCATATCCACCACCGCCTGCAGGCAATTAGCGCGCAGCAGGATATTATTCCAAATGGCGTCCCAATCACCAGCAAACTCCTTAATCCTTCCGGCCATCCGCTTGAGAATCTCGGAATCGCCGTTTTTTAATTCGTCGGTAACTTCCAGCTGGTCAGTTTTAGCGTTGTAGACCATCAAATCAACAAAAGCCCCTTCGCTTAACGGGTCATCGTCCCATTCCTTTCTTACTTCAGTGATGCGCAAGATCCGCTTAAACTTTTTCAGCCCGGAAATAACCGGGTTGGTAGTCACAATAATGTCGATGGCCTTAAATGAAGTTTTAGGTACGCCGATGTCATTGACCACCCGGTCATAAACTCCATAAGGAGAATCAGCGTGGATAGTTCCGGCAACCACGTTGGCGGCAGCGCCCACACGCATGGCTTCAAAAAGGGCAATTGCTTCCTTGCTCCTAACTTCTCCAACAAAAATAGCCGAATCTCCTAACCTTAAAGTAGACCTGATGCCAATGGATGGGTCAACTTCCGATCCAGGAGAAGATAGCGCGGAAGCAACTTTTAATGATTCTAAATTATATCCTAACTTGCGCAACGATTCCTGAGGCAGTTCAAACGTATCTTCAATAGTAATTATTCTGGATTTTCGGGGGATTTCAATCAGAAAACTGCCCAATAAGCTGCTTTTGCCGCTGGATCTGGTTCCAGCAATCAGGATGGTGGCATTATTGTGGATGATAAAGCTGAGCAGGCCGGCCGCCAAAGAATTCATATAATTTATTTTAGACTGCACATATAATGGAAAGGTCCAAGGGTAATCTCGATGCCTTCTGAAAGAAAAAGCTA
Organism: Candidatus Nanoarchaeia archaeon; assembly: GCA_035289345.1. GTDB lineage: Archaea > Nanobdellota > Nanobdellia > Woesearchaeales > GW2011-AR9 > JAGVYX01. Next base: position 1,782 of record DATDXK010000001.1, on the reverse strand, counting down.
GCCCGGAAGGGTTTAGCGGTGCGGATAAGGCTGCTACCCTAGATCTGAATCCTTTAACTACCAATTCCGTATCTAAGATTGGGTTGGCTTCATCCAGCGGCCGGCCGGATAACAGCCGCAGCTTAGTAGCCCAGGATTCAACTTCTAAGGAGGTGGGATAAATGTTGGTATAACAATCACCATAATCCTGGTGCACAATAAAAATAGGCAGTTCTCCGTTAGGCGAGTTAATGTTGACATCCTGTATTTTATGGTCGGCTAATAGTAATTCAATCAAGCCAAAACCAACAGTATAGCGCAGCAAGGCGTTAGCCAGCTGCTCCAAGACAGTCTCTGGCACCCGCAATTTTTTTTGCTTAACTAGATCTTCCAGCAGATCCTTGCCGATGCTGTAAAACACTTCGCGCATTCTTAGCGGGTCAACGAATTCTTCCCTGGTAGGCTTATGTTCGGAAATGATGCGCTTAGCATCATCCAATAATTCATACAGCTCTTCAGCAAACTTAAATTCCGGAGGCGTCAAGTGATACATGATTTTAATGTCATCATCAAAGCCGAAAATATTCACTTCGCACTGGTCCTGTTCTCTCTGGAATTGGTAGCTTTCCAGGATTTCTCCTTCCGGAAATTCAGTTATCAGCTTAGTGTACATGAAATCAGGCCGAGTAGTAGGATGAAAAGCATTGCCGTAAATTTCCCGGCCGCCCAGCGCGTAATCCTTAGTGTGAGGCAGCAGTATTTTGATCAGTTTTAAGTTTTCAACCTCGCTGATAGCCTGCTTGATCAAGGCCAAAAATTGCTGCTGGCTGGCATACTGTCTCTGGTCCAGGCTCTGTTCAAGCTTGACTTTTTCCTTCCGCTCCAATCGTTTCATCTCCACGAATGCGGCTAAGGGGTCTTCTTTCAGCCGTTTGGAAATTAGCTTTTGGAAAAGGGCATAGCTTCCTCCGATGTAGCGCTCATGCAGCGGGTTTAAGATGATCTGGGAATATTTATACCTCTCATCGCGGTTTAATTTTTTATAGACCCCAGCCAGCTCGTTCAGCAGCAACACCTGGCTGTAATCATACTCATATTCCCTTAATTGGGTGATGGTGATGATAGTTACTCCGGAATTTTTCAGCAATTGGTCAATAACCTTAGACATGCAGATATCGCTGTACTCGATAGAGGGCGGAAAAGAGCAGTTTTCGGCAGAAATCCTTAGGATTTTGTTTTCTCCCTCACGGAAGGTTTCCGATTCAAAACAGGTTTTGTTGGTAAGGGCCATCTTTTAATAGTAAGTTTGTTTTTGTTTATTATGTTTTCTGTGGTTGGTAAACTTTTTAATCAAACTTTTTCAGCCATTTTTATATCTAGCTAGTGGCCATTGTTAATTCGATAATTTATCACACTAGCTACATATTTATATAAATCACTGATCAAGTTAATCAATAATGGCTGGTAAGCAAATAACTGTTGGCAAAATCTATCAGATAAATGTTAAGCCGGAAACTCCTGGCGAACGCGGCTTGCCGAAAAGGCCTGTAGAAAGGGCTATTGTGTCCTATCAAGGAATCAATTCCGATTTTAATCGTTATCGGTCTGAAAAACTTAAGGGAAGATTAGAAAAAGCCTTATTGATAATGCCCTTAGAGATGATTAAGCAATTGAACCAGGAAGGCTGGCCCATCAGTCCGGGAGATCTGGGAGAAAATTTAACCACGGCAGGAATCCATTATGAAGATATTTCTTCCGGCCAGGAATATTCTGTGGGAGAGATAGAAATTAAAATTACTGAGC